>JALRFZ010000299.1 GCA_023253615.1 Verrucomicrobiales bacterium
GAAGCTTTACGACGAGCGCCTCACCGAGCGCCCCTGGCTGATCGTCGCGAACAAGATGGACCTGCCCGAATCGGCCGAAAAGCTCGAGGCCCTGCAGACGCGCTTCGCGAAACAGGAGATCATCCCCATCTCCGCCGACACCGGGCTGGGGCTCGATGCGCTCAAAAAACGCCTCTGCGAGCTGGCCGGAAGAAAGCCGGGCTGATCGCGGCGACTCCGCCCTTGCGCGAAAAGCCCGCCGCGGCTAACTTCCCGCCGACTTCCGGCATGGACCGCCTCCCCCAGAGCTCCATTCTTATTCGCATCGCGATCCTCATTATCGGCTGACCCGCCGGGTGATTGCGAGTCGGTCCTTTTTTCCAACTGCCGGAACGAGCCGAGTCGGGATCACCCCTCCCCCGCCCCGCTGTTTTTTCGACTCCCTTTCCCATGAGCAAGCACCCCGAAGTGAAACTGTATGACACGACCCTGCGCGACGGCACCCAGGGCGAAGGCGTGAACTTCAGCTCGCTCGACAAGATCCGCATCGCCAGGGAGCTCGACGCCTTCGGCATGCACTACATCGAGGGGGGCTGGCCGGGGTCGAATCCGAAGGATGTCTCCTTCTTCGAACAGGCCGCCGATCTGGAATGGAAAAACGCCCGCATCGCCGCCTTCGGCAGCACCCGCCGCAAGGGCATCGCGGTGGAGGACGACGGCCAGGTCCGCACCCTCCTCGAGGCCAGGACGCCCGTCATCACCTTCTTCGGCAAGAGCTGGCGCCTCCACGTCACCGAGATCCTCGGCACGACGGAGGAGGAAAACCAGGCCATGATCCGCGACACGACCCGCTATCTGAAAGAACACGGTCGCGAGGTGGTCTATGATGCCGAGCACTTCTTCGACGGATACAAGGACGCCCCCGAGCACGCCCTCGCCACTCTCGCGGCCGCCAAAGAAGGCGGCGCCGACTGGCTCGTGCTCTGCGACACAAACGGCGGCACGATGCCCCACGAGGTCGCGGAGATTACCGAAGTGGTCATGAAGACCCTCGGCATCCCCGTCGGCATCCATACCCACGACGACACCGGCGTGGCCGTGGCCAATGCCCTCGCCTCCATCCTCGCCGGGGCGACACAGGTGCAGGGCACGATGAACGGCTACGGCGAACGGGTCGGGAATTGCAACCTCACCACCGTGATCCCGAATCTCCAGTTGAAGATGGACCGCCCCGTCGTGAGCGATCTCTCGCGGCTCACCCACCTGTCCCACTTCGTCGACGATCTCGCCAACAACGCCCACAACATCCGCGCCCCCTACGTGGGCTCGACCGCTTTCGCGCACAAGGGCGGCATGCACGTGAACGCCGTGCAGAAGGTCGCCCACAGCTTCGAGCACATCGCTCCGGCCACCGTGGGGAACCGCCAGCGCATCCTCGTCTCCGAGCTCTCGGGCCAGTCCAACGTGCTCATGAAGGCGGAGGAACTCGGACTGAAGGTGGAAAAAGGCAGCCCCGAGGCCCTCGAGATCCTCAAGAGCCTGAAGGAACTCGAAGAGCAAGGCTATGAGTTCGAGGCGGCCGAGGCCAGCTTCGAGCTCCTCATCCGCCAGCATCAGAAGACCTACCAGCCGCTTTTCGACCTCAAGGAATACCATTGCACCTTCCGCCGGGATGGAGTCCGGGATTACCAGACCTGCTCCGCCACCGTGAAGCTCGTCGTGAACGGCGTCGAGGAATACCGCGTCGCCGAAGGCGATGGTCCCGTCAACGCCCTCGACGGCGCCCTCCGCAAGGCCCTCCGCTCCGCCTACCCGCACATCGACGAGATGGTGCTCGAGGATTACAAGGTCCGCATCATCGACAGCCACATGGGCACCGCGGCGAAGACGCGCGTCCTCATTCTCAGCTCGGCCAATCACGAGACCTGGGGTACCGTCGGCGTCAGCTACAACATCATCGAAGCGAGCTGGCGCGCCCTCGTCGATTCGGTCGAGTATTTCCTGACGAAACGCCGCGATTGATCCCGCGGCCCCGCGCTTTCACTGCGGATTCGCCAGTTTCTCGCGGAGGAGTTCCAGAAAGGTCTTGGCCTTCTCCGGAGTCGCGGCTTCCGTCTGCGTCTCCTCCTCGATCACCATCTCCACCGCCGGCGGCACCTCGGGGCGCACCGTCTGCGGAGCCTCTGCCGTGCTGGTCAGCTCGGGCAAATCGACTTCATCGGTCTCGATCCGGTTCGGATTGGTCTTCAGGAACGTGTTGATCGGCACCCGCACGAGGCGGTCTTCGAAGCGCAGGTTGCGGCGGGCGTCGGTGAATTGCTTCGGTACGTGATAAGTCTGGTAGGTGCGTGGATAGAGCTCGCGCCGCATCCCCACCCGCAGATCCTTCCGGATTTCGAAGTGAAGGTGGGCCGCATACATCCGGTAGGGACCGCAGCCGATCGTGCCCACGAGCTGCCCCCGCGTCACCTGCTGGCCCAATTGCACGGATCGCACCTTGAGGTGGCCGTAGAGCGAATCGACGAAGGCGATCTGGCCGTTGCTCTCGCGATACGCGTGGCGGACGATGACGACGTTGCCCCAGCCCCGTTTGTAATCCTCCGAAAAGACGACCACCCCGTGGGCGATCGAATAAACCGGGTCACCCTCGTCCGTGTCCCCCCCGCCGTTGCCGTTCCAATCCTCGCCAAGGTGGCCGTTCGGGGAGAAGCCGCGGAAAATGTAATAGCCTTCGCCGTCCGGCTTGCCCACCGGGTAATCGAATCCGTCCGCCAGACGCGTCGTGGTAAACGCCTGCGCCCGCGACTCGACCGGCCCGGCCGCCACCAGGAACGCGGCCACCGCCACGGGGAGCAGGGCCGCCATCCGGGCCCCGGGCCTGTTGTTTAGTCTCACCATGGATCCTTTGTCTTTGTGCCTGTGAATGACTTCGGAAACGGACCGCGAACGGCCAAACTTAGAACGGGTGCAGGAAAAAGTCCCTATCGCACCGGGCCGGCAACCAAGCCACAGATTCCGGTCGAGTCAAACCCTCTCCGGAAAAGCCAATCCATCCTCTGGAACCCCTACAAAAGCGCGCAATTCCTGATTTGACCGCACCCGCTTTTCGCGCATCAATTTCGGCGAAAAGCCCCCGCCTCTCCCCGGAGTTTCCCCGAACCAGAGGCCACCCCGCCCTCCCCCACCTCGCATTTGGCGACCCTCCCGATCAAGAATTTCCGCAATCCCGAATCTCATAATTGAAATATTTCTCAAATACCGCTTGTGTTTTTAATAAAATTGGCCACAATTGCCAGAACCGACCTGTTTTCCTGAGGATTGTGGTTTTTTGACTAAATCCTCAAAATGAAATCCGGTTCCCTGAAAACCCATTCCGGGGGAAACCCAAACACCCACATGGCAGACGAAGAAGCACCAGAATTGATGACCGTGAAAGAGACCGCAGAATATCTGCGGATTCCTCTTCCGACGGTGTATTACCTTGTTCAGCGGGGCCAGCTGCCTGCGATCCAGATCGGCGGGCGTTGGCGCATCAAGCGCAGCCTGCTCGACCGCGACATCCTCAAGACGGACGAAGGCGGCCAGCCCACCGTGTTGGTCGTGGACGACGATCCCTCGCTGCAGACGCTCTTCAAGCAGTTCCTGAAAAAGGCCGGATTCGGACGCATCGTCGTCGGGACCGGGGCCGAGGCTCTCTCCTATGCGGAGAAGCAGAAGTTCGACCTCGTCTTCCTCGACCTCAAACTTCCCGACATCCCGGGCGACGAGCTCTACACGAAGTTGAAGAAGATTTATCCCGATCTCCCCATCGTGATCATCACCGGCTACCCCGACAGCGAGATCCTCACCAAGATCCTCTCGAGCGGACCGGTCACCGTGATCCAGAAGCCGATCGAATACGAGAAGCTGAACCGGGCGGTGAAGATCCTGGGCCACAAGGGCGCCGACGCGGCGTGATCGCCCCCTGCACCGACCCCGACGGTTTCCCTTTTTTTTTGGAAAGGTCCCCTCGCGAGAGGGGGCCTTTTTTGTTTTACGGAAGCGGACCGGTGTCGCCTCCGTAAAAGAACAGGGCTCCGATGCCGGAGCCCTGTCGGGGAGAGGTGTTTTTCAAAGATTCACCGGTGCATCGTCGCCTCACGAGAAGGTGCGCGACCAGGTGCGGGTGGTGCCGTTCGAGTAGTGGTCGCAGTAGGTCACCACGGTCACGTGGTAGGTGTAGGGACGGCCACAGTGGTCGTAGGCGGTGCGGCACTGGGTGTAGCGGTTCACCTCCACCGTGTGGGTCTTGTAGACGACCGGGGCGCAGTGACTGGGTCGGTAATGGGGTGCGACGTAGCCGTAGCCGCTGTCGTATCCCCCGCGATAGCCGCCGGCGTATCCGCCTCCGCCGTACGATCCACCGCCATGGTAGCGGGGACCGGCTTCAGCAGTGGAGGCTCCGATAACAGCGAGGGTCGCGGCGGCGGCGGTGGCGAGGACAGTGAGTTTCATGGGAGGCGTTGGGTAGGGGTGTTGATGATTTCACCTGTGTCGGAGTTTCTCTTTTCCGAACCTTGCGGTGATGTCGGAATGACGAACCCCGCCCCCGCCTTATGCAAAAAAGTCCGCGAAGCGCGAACCTTGTTCCCCTCCCGACGGGTCAACCCGCGAGTCCCGCCCGCATCGCCTCGACCGGGGCCGGTTGGTTGAACCAGAATTCAAAGGCGAGCGCCCCCTGCCACAACAACATTCCCAGACCGTTCGCCGCCTTCGCCCCTTCCTCCTCGGCCTCCGCCATGAGGCGGGTGCGGGCCGGCGCATACACCATGTCGTAGACGAGATGATGGGGCTGGATGAGCCGGCGCGGCAACACCTCCTGGTCGGTCCGCTTCATCCCCAGCGAGGTCGCGTTGATGATCAGGTCGATCTGTCCGAGCTCGCGCTCCATCGCACGCTCTTCCCAAGGGATCGCGACGAGACGATCGGCCGGTCCCTCGAGCCGATCGGGATCGTGGATGACCTCGCGCAACTCCGCGGCCAGCTCGCGCGCTTTCTCCACGGTGCGGTTCACGAGCACGAGACGTTCGCAGTGATCCATCGCGCATTGCACGGCGGCACCGCGCCCGGCACCGCCTCCGGCGCCAACGATCATGATGCGCAGATCGCGGAGATCCATCGAAAACGCCTCGCGCACCGCGCGGCGCAGCCCCGGCGCATCCGTGTTGTGCCCGATGAGACTGCCGCCTTCGATCGCCACGGTATTCACCGCACCGACACGACGGGCCGTCTCGCTCATGTCATCGACCGCCTCGAACACCGCGCTCTTGTGGGGAATGGTGACGTTGAATCCGACGAAGCCGGCTTCCTTCATGCCCGCGATGCCCTCGGCGAGCTCCTCGGGACGCAGGTGGAGCCTCACGTAACTCGCCTCGATCCCCGCGGCGCGCAGAGCCGGATTGTGCATCTGCGGCGAGCGGGAATGAGCCACCGGATCACCGATCACGGCGAGACGGGCTGGGAACCCGAGCGAACGCGTCGCTTCCTTCCAGTTCCCCAGATCGGCGAGAGTGTAGACTTCCGGTTCGCTCATGGTTTGGTCGCTTCCATCTTAATCTCGGTCTCCTACTCGTACCTCACACTCCTACTCTTACTCAAAAACCGGACGGCCCTCGGCCCACGCTGAGTATGAGTAGGAGGTAAGAGTAGGAGTATGAGTTTGAGCGGGGAGCCGAAGGCTTCCCGCCTCAAAGCCCCGCCACAAAATCGCTCATCGCGGCGAGAATGATGGCGACGCTCACCGCTCCCGCATCGGGCTTGCCGAGCGAGTTTTCGCCGAGGGTCTTGGCGCGACCCATCGTGGCGATCATGTCCTTGCTCGCCTCACGGCCCGCGGCGGCGGCGGCAGCGACGGCGACGAGAGCCTCGTCGATCGGAAGACCGGCGACCTCACCGGCCTTCCGCGCGGCCGGATCGAGGGCGTCGACCATGGTTTTGTCGCCGGGCTTGGCCCCTTTGGTCATGACCTGGTCGGTGCCTTCGCGAAGCAGCGTCGCGAGATGGGCGGCGGTGAATTCGGTCGCATCCCCCACGGCTTTGCCGCCCGAGCGGAAGAGAATGCCGAAGATCGCACCCGAGGCGCCTCCCATGCTCGACATCATCGCCGTGCCGACGCCGACGAAGACTTTTCCAGCCGAGGGGAAATCCTTCCCGGCGAGTGCTTCCTTCACCGCGGTCATGCCGCGCTCCATCCCGACACCGTGATCGCCGTCGCCCAGGGCGCGGTCGGCATCGGTGAGGATGGGCTCGGAGGCGATGATCTGGTCGGCGGCCGCGAGCATCATGTCGCGGACTTCGTTGACGGAGAGGGAGGCTTTGGCCATGGGATGGAATGTTTTCGGAGACTAAAGAGGGTATCGTCGGGGATTCAACCCTCTTTACCCGCCAAAAGGTGCGGAGATACGGCGATCGGAGCGGGCTCAGCCGCCGTTGCGGCCTTCCATCTTGCTGTAGCAGACGGATTGGCAGGGCATGTCCCAGTAGCCCTTCAGTTCCTCGTCGAGACGGGTGATGGAGAAGGAGATCCCGGACATTTCCTGACAGGTCACAAACGGCCCGATGAGCACGTCGTAGATTTTCAGGCCGCGTTCGGTGAGGATGGCCTTGGCTTTGCGCAGGGCGATGAGGAGTTCCATCATCGTCGTGGCACCGAGTGAATTGACGAGAAGCAGGACCTCGTCGCCGGGCGCGAGGGCGGCGACTTCCTCATCCTTCTCGAAATCGGCGAAGATCAGGTCGAGCATCTGCGCGGTGAGCTCGTCCGCCGTGGTCATGGGGATCTCCCCCACCCCGGGTTCGCCGTGGATGCCCATGCCGAGACCGATTTTATCTTCGTCGATGTCGAAGGTGGGCTTGCCGGTGGCGGGAATCGAACCAGGCGACATGGAGACACCGACGGAGCGGGTCTGGAGCACGGCCTTTTTCGCGAGAGCTTCGAGTTCCTCCAGAGTGGAGACCTTCTGCGAGGCGGCCCCGGCGAGTTTCACGATGGGGACGAGACCGGCGATGCCGCGGCGGTTGTGTTTCTGAGTCGCCGGTGCGGAGCAGACGTCATCCCAGATCAGCACGGTGCGCACCTCGATGTCATCGTCGGAAGCAAGCTCGGCCCCGAGATCGAAATTGAGGACGTCGCCGGCGTAGTTGCCATAGAGGTAGAGCACGCCTTTGCCGCGGTTCACCGCCTCGGTCGCTTCGAGGACGATGTTTGGCGGAGGGGCCGCGAAGATGTCGCCGCAGGCGGCGCCGTCGGCGAGATTGCGCCCGACGAGACCGTGGTAGATCGGCTCGTGGCCGCTGCCACCGCCGATGAGAAGGGCCACCTTGCCCTCGGGGATGTCGTTCTTCACGATGGAACGGGCACCGACGTGGCGGCATTCACCGTTGTAGGCCTCGACGAGACCCTCGACGAGTTCGTCGGCACATTTGAGGGGATTGTTGATGAGTTTTTTCATCGGAAACAGATGGGGGGAAGGAGCGGCGGAAATGGGCCGGACTGTTGTTGTCTCAGAGTTTGCCCGCGAAAACAAACGGAAAATGGCGGCCTCGCGATTTTGCGAGACACAATTGGCGGAATTCGATACACTCCCCGGCATGCGATTTCCGACCCGCGTTCCCGCCATCGCGGCCCTGATCACCTCAGGGCTCGTTGCCTTGTCCCCGCTCGAGGCACAAGAACCGCTCGTCGCGGACCTCGATCTGTTCGTGACCCTGCCGGGTGCCTATCAACTGACCCCCGACGATCTCGAAAAGCGCTTCGAGAAGGGCAACTGGAATCGCAATCCCTACTTCGAGTGGCTCACCGAGGATCGCTCGCGCGCGATCTTCCAGAAGAAGAATCTCGGCAATCTGAAGGTCGATCTCACCCTGCTCCAAGGCGCCTTCAAGGTCGAGGAGGCGGTCGTCGATTTCAAGGACGGCAAATTCCTCGGGGTGACCATCTCGATTTTCAACCGCGGCGACGGGGGCTCGATCTCCATGGCGGATTACGACCAGCGGTTCCAGGCGGTGGGACGCCATCTCGGCACCCAGCTCCAGATCCGCCCCACGAAGCGCGAAGGCAAACCGAGCCAAGGACTGCTCACGATGGGATACTCGTGGATCTCCGCCCGCGGCAAAGCCGTCCTCGAGCGCAACGCCCCTGAAAACGCTCCCGTGGAATATCTGCGCATGCGCCTCGCGAAGCGCGACGCGGGCGGTGTCTACGAAGCCGCGATGCAGGATCGCGCCGGAGCCACGGTGAAACTCTCCGAACTGCCTCTGAGGGTGAAGAAAAGCGGCGACGGCGACGTTTTCATCGCGGGCGTCCCCATGGTCGATCAAGGAGCCAAGGGCTATTGCGTCGTGGCGTCGGCGCAGCGGCTTTTCGAATACTACGGCATCGCCTGCGACATGCACCAGCTCGCCGAGATCGCCGGATCCGATCCCGAGCGCGGCACCAGCATCCTCGCGACGAACGAGGAACTCGGCCGCATCGACCACCTTTTCAAAACGCGCTTCACCTGTCTCGCCGTGCGCCAGGGATACCAGCTCGTCGAGCTGCTGGAGGGCCGTTATGTGGGGCCGGAGGTGCCGAAGGCGAAATACCATGAGGCGATCCGCAAGAACATCGATCAGGGCATCCCGCTGCTCTGGTCGCTCGAGGTCGGGCAGTTTCCCGAGGATCCGCCCCTCCACGAACAGACGAGCGGCGGGCACATGCGCATGATCATCGGATACAATGAGGCGAAAAAGCAGATCCTCTTCTCCGACTCCTGGGGTGCCGGGCACGAGCTGAAACGCATGGACGCCGAGCACGCCTACCAGGCCACGCACGGTCTCTTCGTGATGAAACCGACGACGCGCTGACGCCGGTTTTCAGGGGGCTTCGCCCTTCCGGATGATGAGCTCGGGCCGGTAGAGATCCTCGTTGCTGGCCTGGAACTCCGCCTTCAGCCGCACTTTGAAACGGGCGAGATCGACGAGGTGCCAGCGCAGGTATTTCCACTTGCCGGTGTTCCCGTCATGCTCGATGCCCACGAGGAGATGGCTCGCATCGTGGAGCACCTTCCGCGTCTGCACGCTCGGGGTGAAATAGAAGGTGCGCAGGTCCGACTCAAGCGAACCTTCCTGCACCAGCTTCGGATCGAGATACACGACGCGACCGCTTTCCGGATGCCGGATCATCAGATCGGGGTAGCCGGCGCGCTGCAGGTTTCCCTCGGCGGTGCGCGGGTAGGCGCACTCGAGCTCGGGCGCGCGATCGATCTCCTCGATCAGCGCCGTCTCGAAATACGCGCTGACCTCGTTGATGCGGCTCTCTCGGTGCGTCACCGAGTCGGGCGCGTTCATGCGCACGAGGACGCGACCGATCGCCTCATCGAGCCCGGCGAGGATCTCGGCATCGACCGGATCGTCGGGCGTCATCGGCAGCACCTGTTTGCCGGTCGAGATTTCGACGAGGCTCGCAAACGGCACGTCGCGGAAGGTGCCGCCACCGTTGAGCACCGTCGTCACGAGCGCCTCCACCGTGGGTTCCTGCTCGATCACCACCTGCGGAGGGGCCTCGCGTTCGCACGCGGCGAGGATCAATCCACAAGCCATGAAAAGGTATCCTCTCATTCGCACAAAAATCCTGACAAAAAGCTCATTCCCGCCGCGTCCGCGTCGTTTTCGCTGCCGGCGTGGATCCGGGCGATGGGATCTCCGGCCGTGATCCGTTCGCCGACCTTCACGATGCGGTCGAATCCCACGGCGGGGTTCACGGCATCCTCGGCCTGGCTCCGACCCGCCCCGAGCGCATTGGCGGCGCGTCCGACCGCTTCGGCATCGACCCGCCTCACTTCGCCCGACCGCGGAGAACGGACCTCGCGAACCACGGGTGCGGGATGCACTTGCTCGAAGGCATCGAGAGAGCCGGGATCGCCGCCCTGTGCCACGACCATTTCCCGGAATTTGTCGAAAGCCGTGCCGTCGTCGAGCCACGCGGCGAGTTGCTCGCGACCGGCTCCGCTCACTTCTCCCGCTAGGGTCAGCACAAGATCGCGCAGGTCCGCGGGTCCGGCTCCGCGCAGACTCTCGATCGCCTCGGCCACCTCCAGGGCATTGCCCACGGCCCGGCCGGTGGGCTCATCCATCGGGTGATAACACACCCGCGTCTCCACCCCCATCGCCGTGCCCACCTCTCGCATCGCCTCGCCGAGCAAGACCGCGTCCTCCCGCGTCTTCATGAAGGCGCCGGATCCGTGTTTCACATCGAGCACCAGTGCATCGAGCGATTCCGCGAGTTTCTTCGAAAGAATCGACGCGACGATGAGCGGCCGGCTCGGCACCGTCGCGGTCACGTCGCGCAGGGCATAAAGTTTTTTGTCGGCTGGACAGATCGACTCCGTCTGCCCCATCATCACCACCCCGATCCGCCCGATCTGGGCGAGAGCTTCGTCCGCCGACAGTCCGATGCGGAATCCCGGGATGGATTCGAGCTTGTCGAGCGTGCCCCCGGTGATGCCGAGTCCGCGCCCCGAGATCATCGGCACCCAGAGACCATCGCAGGCGAGGAGCGGGGCGAGCACCAGCGAGACCTTGTCCCCCACACCGCCGGTCGAGTGTTTGTCGACCACGCGCGGGGCATGCGAGGGCCAGGCAAATGAAGTCCCCGACTCCAGCATCGCTCGGGTCAACGCGGCCGTCTCACCCGCATCCATTCCCTGGAAATAGACCGCCATGGCGAAGGCCGACATCTGGTAATCCGGCATCGATCCATCGGTGAAAGCCTGCACGAGATGGCGGATCTCTCCCTCGTCGAGGGTCTTTCCATCGCGCTTCCGCTCGATGATCGTGGGCACATGCATCGCCGGAAGGATGGACCAAATGAGGCGGGGGGGAAAAGGGAAAATTTCGCCATGGCGGCGCAAGTCTCTCCTGATCGTCGGCCCGGGATTCGTGCCCAAGACCTCGTGTGAAGAAATCCTTGCCCTCCCCGCCCGCTTCCCTACACTCCGCCGTCATGGCGAAGGAATTGAATTTCAAACAGGAACTGGTGGGTTGTTTTGGTTTTCCCGTGGCGGAAAATCCGACCCAGGCGATGATCGAGCCGGCCTTCCGGGCGATGGGGCTCGACTGGCGCTACCTCACCCTCGAGGTGCGGCCCGATGATCTCGCCGCCGCCGTCGCCGGAGCCCGCGCCTTCGGTTTCCGCGGATTCAACTGCACGATCCCCCACAAGGTGGCGGTGATCCAGCACCTCGACGGACTCGGCGAATCCGCCTCGCTCATGGGCGCGGTCAACTGCGTGGTGAACCGCGACGGGCGTTTCATCGGCGAGAACACGGATGGCAAAGGATTCGTCTCCAGCTTCCGCGAACTGGCCGACCCGGACGGAAAATCGCTCGTCCTTCTCGGCGCGGGAGGCGCGGCACGCGCCATCGGTGTGGAGATGGCGTTGGCGGGATGCTCGAGCATCACCCTGGTGAACCGCGATGAAACCCGTGGCCGCGAACTCGAGGCACTTTTCTCCGGACCGCTGCGCGAGGCGGTGAAGGCGTCCGGTCGCGATCTCTCGGTGACCTTCGTGCCCTGGCACGGCGATTTCCGCGTTCCCGAAGGAACCGAAATCGTGGTCAATGCGACCTCGATCGGTCTTTTCCCCGATGTCGAGGCGCGCATCCCTCTCGAGATGGACTCGGTCACACCCGACATGATCGTGGCCGACGTCATTCCGAATCCCCCCATCACCCGCCTCGTCGAGGAGGCCCGTCGGAAGGGATGTCGTGTCATTGATGGACTCGGCATGCTCGTCGCCCAGGGCGTCATCGGCATCGAATATTGGACCGGCCGCACGCCCGATGCGGGCGTGATGCGGCGGGGTCTCGAGGAGGTCTTTGGATAAAGGCAACGACGGGCCCCAACATGGAAGAGTCCGGCGAATCGATCCACCAACCGCACGACAAGCTCTTCAAGGCGGGCTTTTCGGATCCGGTCGATGCCGGGGCCTTTCTGCGCTGGCGGCTCCCGCCCGCCCTCGTCGAGGCAGTGGACTGGGAAGGGCTACGGCTCGAACCGGGCTCGTTTGTCGATTCGCAGTTCCGGCTGAGCGAAAGCGACCTCCTCTTTTCCGCCCCCTTTCTCGATCCGGAACCAGGCGGAGGGGATGCCTGTTATTTCTATTTCCTCCTCGAACACTTCAGCGCCCGCCCACGTTTCGCCGCGCTTCAGATTCTCCGCTACCTCGTCCGGATCTGGGAAAATCACCTCTCCACGGAAAAGGCATCGGACCGCCCGCCGGAGCGCCTTCCTCCGATCATCCCGTTGGTCGTCGCCCAAAATTCCGCGGGCTGGGACCTCTCACCCCGTTTTGCCGACCTCGTTCATCTACCCCGATCGTGCGAAGAAGTGTTGCGTCCCTTCACTCCCGATTTCGCCTTTTCCCTGCTCGAACTGGCGGAGGTGCCCTACGATGCGATCGCGGGAACCCCCTCCGGGATCCTCGCCCTGCGTGTTCTCAAGGCCGAACGAAGCGGTGAACTCCTCGGGGACGCCGTGTGGGACGAGGTCCTCCTTTCCCGGGTGGCGAGAGGACTTTTCGAACGCGTCCTGCGTTACCTCATGGGCGGTGGCATTGACAAGGAGGCCTTCCGCCGTAGGTTGGAAATGGTCTCCGAACCCCGTATCCGCAACGCAGCCATGACTCTCGCCGAACAATTCGTCAAGGAAGGCATCGAGAAAGGCATCGAGAAAGGCATTGAGAGAGGCATTGAAAGAGGCATCGAAGCGGGCAAGCGCTCCGATATCGTCGAGGCCCTCGAAGTCCGCTTTGGCTGCGTGCCGGAAAAGGTGCGGGAAGCGATTTCGGTGGTTCGTGGCGAAGCCCGCCTCCGCCATCTCCATCGCGCCGCCATCCTCGCGGCCAGTCTGGACGAGTTTGCAAAGGAGTTGTGAGGTCCGCGGCGTTTCCCGTTTCCGACCCGCCGGGATCCACCGGTATCGTCAGGGTTGCGACGGGATCTTCTTCAGCTTTCCGCCGAGATCCTCCAGCAACGCCCCGAGATTCTTCAGTTCTTCCATCACCTCGGGATTCTGCGAGAGCAATTGCAGGAACCTCTGCGCGGGCGAACTCGTCGGGCCGGACGCCGCGGCGCCCGCCGCCGGGATGGTCCACGCATCGAGCCAGGTCGTCCCGCCTTTCACGAATCCCTCAGCGAGCAATCTCTCCTCGAAGTCGGGCATGTGGGCGGCTCCGTAAAAAATGGCGTAGGTCCCGCGCCCCTGCTTCGCGCGGACTTCGGCGAACTTCTCCATCACGATGCGGTTGCGCTCGCTCACGAGCACGGTTCCATCCGTGGCTTCGAGGCGGGTGATAAAGGTCTCGGCCTCGCCCAGGAGAGGCGCGACGCCGCGCTTCAACTCGGCGCTGTTTCCGGTGAGGAAGGCATCGAGCATCTTTCGCAGCATGGCCTGCATCGCCGCTTCGTCGCCGGCGATGCCGATGCCGCCGTCTTCGTCGGCCAGGGCCATGGTACGGGTCAGGAGCGAGAAGATCGATTCGTTGCGCGCCTTCATGAGGGCCTCGAACTCGACCCACGCGACATCGGCATGCACGAAGTTCGGCGCGGAATAATCGATCGCCTCGGTCTGGTATTCGAGCCCGAGAAAGGACTTCGCGAGTTGCTGGAGCCCGCGGATCGTGCCGACCTCCTCCGAGGTCTTTCCGTCCGCCGGGGCCTCCGTCGGAATGGGCCCGCCCACCATTTCATAGAGCACCACGTCGTAAGCGCGGAGCCGCTCGTCCAGCCCGTCGAAATAGGCCGCGTCCGCAAGATGCACGACACCGACGAGATCGACGATGACCCCGTCTTTTTCGAAGCGCACCACCGCGGTTTGCAGCCGGTCGGAACCGTCCCCACCCGCATCGCCTGCCGCCCCGGATGACGGAACGAAATGCAGGTATTGCGAGACCACCCCCTCCGCGGCGGCGGCATCCGCTTTCTCCAACCCGGGACCCGGCAGCCGGGGTGCGGGAGGAGAGGGAACCTCCGTGCCCTGACCCGAAAGGGAAGCGACCCAACAAGGCAGCACGGCGAGTACAGGGAGGAGGCGTTTCATCTTACCTCTCTGGACGCGGGACGAGTGAAAACCTTAGAAACCGGATCAATCACTCCGATTTCATGTCGAGCACGACGATCTGCCCGCCCGCATTGCGACAATAGACGCGGCCGTTCACGAAGACCGGCACGGTCCAGACCTTCGGCTCGACGACCTGTTGTTTGAAGACCGGCGCATAGGCCGTCGGGGTCGCCGGCGCCACCTGCAGCTCGCCGCCTTCGCTGAGGACGAGGAGATTTCCCTGCACCGCCATCACCGTGCCGTGGCCCACGGAGGAATCGGTCCATTTCACCTTACCGGTGGCGAGCTCGAGACAGCGCAGCCCGGTGCCATCCTGCCCCTCGTTCCCGGTGACACCGTAGATATGGCCGTCGATCAACACGGGCGCGTTCATCTGCGCCTGCATCTCGCGGTTCTGCCAGATCTTTTCCGGCTCGCCCTTCTCGGCCCACTTCACGAGGGTCGCGCCTTTCCCGTAGCCGCTGGAAATGAAGACCGTGTCGCCCGAGACGATGGGGTCGGCGGCGTTGACGCCGTAGCGGGTCATCCACTTGTGCCGCCACACCTCCGTGCCGTTGCTGGCATCGACGCAGACATAGGCGCGTTTGTTCGAGAAAATCACGAGACGCCATCCGTTGCGGGTCACGGGATGCGGCATCGAATAGCCGGCCTCCTCGTTGTCCGATTTCCAGATGACCGAGCCGTCGCTCTTCTTCAGGTTGATGCCAGAGTCTCCCGCGTTGATGAACAGCCAGTCATCCCAGACGAGGGGCGCGCCGGTGAATCCCCAGGTCGGCTTGGTGTATTGGAAATCGGTCTGCAGATGCTTCTGCCAGAGGACTTTTCCGCTCGAGAGTTCCAGACAGAAAAGTTCCCCCTCGCGGGCGAGATGGTAGACGCGGTCGCCGTCGATCGTCGCGGTACCGGTGGTGCCGCCCTGGAAATAGAGATCGCCGAGCGGCTGCGGGTAGGAGAAGGCCCAGCGCCGCGCGCCGGTCGCCTCGTCGAGACAATAGAGCGTGTCCTTCTCCTTGCCGTCGTGTCCGCTGATGACGACGCTGCCGGCGGAAATGACAGGCGCGCTGTAGCCGAGACCCACCGCGCTTTTCCACAACACCTTCGCTTCGCCCGAGGTGCGCAGACCGCCCTCGGTGGAGATGCCGTCGAGCGCCGGTCCCCGGTAGCGCGCCCAGTCGGCCCCGTGGAGCCCGGGTTGGGCGGCGTCAGGCAGGAGGAGGGCGGAAAGAAACAGTGCTGGATTGACGTGGGGAAACGAAAAGGGCAGCATCGACATATGCCTAACGTCACGCAAATCCCGGCCTTCGCAACCGCCATCTTGGCGGCGTTGCTCCATGCCGCGCCCGTCCCCGCGGCCTCCGCGCCCACGGTGACGGAGTCCGCCTGGGGCCGCCTGCCGGATGGCCGCCCCGTCCGCACCTTTACCCTGACGAACGCACAAGGCACCCGCGTCGTCCTCGCCGAATACGGCGCGCTCCTCGTCTCCGTCGAGACGCCGGACAGGGAGGGTCGGATCGGTCACGTGACCCTCTTCTACCGGTCGCTCGAGGAGGCGCTCGCGGGCGGGGTCTTCGGTTCGGTGATCGGGCGATTCGCCAACCGCATCTCCGGAGGCGGCTTCACCATCGACGGGGAACGCCACGATCTCGAGAGCGTGAACGGCGACGGCGTCCACATCCACGGCGGCAAGACCGGATTCCACCGGCAGCTCTGGCAGGGCCGGGCGGAGGGGGGCGGTGTCACCTTCTCCCTCGCCAGTGAAGACGGACACGAGGGATATCCCGGCAAGGTCGAAGTGTCCGTCACCTACACCCTGACAAACGACTCCACCCTCCGCCTCACCTACACCGGCACCACCGGCCGGACCACCCCTCTGAACCTCACCAACCACGTCTATTTCAATCTCTCCGGCACGGGCGACATCCGCGGACACGAACTGCACATGGATTGCGCGGAAGTGCTCGCGGTCGATTCGCGGAAAGTCCCCACCGGCGCGCTCCTCCCCGTCGCGGGCACGCCCTTCGATTTCCGCACCGCCAAAACCGTCGGCCGCGACATCGGGTCGGTCGAGGGCGGCGGATATGATCATTGTTTTGTCATCCCCCGCGGGGCCGCGGGGAAGGGCGGCGAGCCAGTGGCCTTCGCCACCTTGTCGGACCCGGCGTCCGGCCGCACGCTGGAAATCGCCACGACCAAACCCGGCGTGCAGATCTTCACCGCCAATTCCTTCAACGGCAGTCCGTATCCGCGGTGGGGTGGGATTTGTTTTGAAACCCAGTTTTATCCCGACTCGCCGAACCGCCCCGAATTCCCCCCATGTCTCCTCCGTCCCGGAGAGCGCTACGCCCACGTCACCGAATTCCGTTTCGGCGTCTCGCCTTGAACAAAGCCCTTGCCTTGTCCCGCCTTCGGGCGAAGGAATCGCACCCGCCCCGGCCATGCGTCTGAAGATCCCCCTGCTCGTGCTGCTCTGCGGCGTCCACCTCGCCGACGCCGTGCCCGCCGCCGCCGCATGGACCTTCCGCAGCGGCGAGACCTTGCCGGGCGATCCGATCGCCTTTGATTTCGATCGGAAGACCCTGACTTTCCACGATCCGCTCTCCGACAGGGAGACGATCGTGCCGACGCTCCGGCTCTCCCTGCGCAGCCGACAGCAGCTCCTCGTCTCGCCCCTGTTCCACCGCGGCGACCGCGACGACGCCCTCTGGACACCCGAAAAGCGGCGCCTCCTCATCCCCGCCCTCGGCATCCCCGCCGCGGCCCTCTTCATCGCCTTCTGGGGCGCGTCCATTTTCATCGCGGGAAGATTCAATCCCCTCCTCGCCTTCATCGGCTTCACCGGATCGTGGGTCGTGCTGCTGATTTTCGCGGTTTGTTATGCCTTTCTCGAGATGCGTCTCGACGGCGGATCGAGAATCCTCCTTCTCGGCGCCGTCGTGGCCCTCGGGGTGACACCACTCTACCTTTCGGCGGTCTACAACTGCACCTATCTCCGGGCCCAGGCCGTGTTGCTCTCCCACCTCGTCGCGGGCGTAGTCGTGCTCGCTCTCGGCCTCACCGCCACCGGTCTCATCGCGGGACGGGAAAAGACCGAAGCCTGGTGGGATCGCACCGTCTTCGAGCCGGTCGGTCTCATCGCCCCGGGTCAGGCGACGACTCCACCAGCCCCGTGAGCCATTGAAGATAGGCGGGTGCCCCGTCGGAAAATTCCTCGGGCGACCAATCGGCGAAGACCTTGTCCTCCTCGTTGAAAGGACCACGCTTGATCTCGAGGATCATCGTATCCTCGGCCAGCGCCAGCACCGAATGCCAGACGCGCGCCTCGATATCGACGAGCCCGCCGACGCCGAGCCGGTGGGTCGTCAGGACGTTTCCCTCCGCATCGAAGGTGACGAATCCGAGGCACCCTGACATCACCATCAAGGTCTCCGTCGCCCATTCGCGCGGATGCTGGTGGGCGCGGATGTAGGTGCCCGGCTGCATGAAGTTGATCATGCGCTGCACGAGATCCGCCTGCCCCCGGTGGAAGGGCAGCAGCATGCGGCGGCGCGGGCTGAGACGGGACTCGCGCAGCCCCTCCTCGCGCAGTGCGGGCGTGAGTTCGAAAACGGAACCGCTCGGGTTGGGCAGGGCGAGTTTCATGCGCAAGGGATCGCGCCGAACCGGGCCGACGGCAAGAAAAAGGCGCGCGGTCTCATCCGCTCTTCCAGTTCAGCACCGCCACCCCCGCGATCATCAACAGCAGCGCGACCGCCTTCCAACGCAGGTTGTGGCGCTCTTTCAGGATGAGGATACCTCCGAGGAATCCCACCATCGCCGAGGTGCGGCGGATCGGAGAAATCACGGAGATGAGAGCGCCCTCCGAAGCGATCGCGGCGAAATAGAGGGCATCGGTGACGAGCAGTCCGACCCCGACCGCGGGGATCATCCAGCGCCATTCGAAGGTGCCGCGATCCGCCGGTGTCAAACCATACCGCCACACCAGCACGAAGGGCAGCATCACCACCACGAGGTAGACGGCGAACCAGAATTGCAGCGTCGCGACGCGGAGGCCGAGAGTTTGGAGCAGCACCTTGTCGTAGACCGCGCTCATCGCGCCCAGCAGGGTCGCGAGGATGAGGCAGGCGACCCATTTGTCGCGGTGGAAGCGGATCCCTTCCGCCCGCCCCAGCAGGGAGAAGGCGTAAAACGCCACGAGGATCATGCCGACGCCGAGCCACTGGATGGGCGAGGGTTTTTCCCCGAGAAAGGCGACCGCGAAAAGGATCGTCCAGAGCGGCGCGCTCGACCGCACCGGACCCGCGATGGTGATCGGCAGGTGTTTCAAGGCGAAGTATCCGAAGATCCACGAGGCCGACACCAGCACCCCCTTGCCGAAGAGAAAGCCATGCTCGCGCCACGAGAGCGGATCGATCGCCAGCCCCGCCTGCCACGCCCCGGGCAGGAGCGGTGTGACCACGCGCAGGACGAGCCAGACAAGCATCCCCGTGAGCGCCCCGAAGAACAGCACCGGCGGCACCGCGTTGTTCCGCACCGCGAGCTTCTTCAGCAGGTCGTAGACGCCCAGGACCAGCGCCGAGCAGACGGAGAGAAGGACCCAGGACATCACTCGTTCTCTTTCGCCCTCAATTCTTGTCGCGGCCGCGACAAGAATTGAGGGCGAAAGAGAACGAGTGATGTCCTGGGTCCTT
>JALRFZ010000375.1 GCA_023253615.1 Verrucomicrobiales bacterium
GGTAAAAGTCTGCGAGGGAATCTCGCGTCCATGAACGGGTTCATTCCACGTGCCTGTCCCGTCAGCGACGATGGCACGCTCGACACCGTGAGGGGATTTGTTCGGATCCGCGAACTGCTCGCGGCCGAATGCCTCTCCGGGGTGCCCTTCGACTGGCGCGATCGGATCCTGCCCGTGCCGGTGGTGGGCGCGCGGGACTCCCTGACGCACCTCCTCGCGGAGTTTCTCGAAGGCGATTCCGTCGCCGCGCTCGTCCGGGACAAGGAGGGGCGCAACGTCGGCTGGGTGACGATGGACGACGTCACGCGCATCCTGATGGGGGAGGGCTGAGAGTTCCTCCTTGAAAATCGCTTCAGCCCGTTGATCCTATCGGAGTTCCCATCGACCGGACGCACCGGAGTGAGGACGCTCTTTTCTATCGATGAAACTTTCCAAACGCGGCGAATATGGCATGCGCACTCTCATCAATCTCGGGATCGCCCGCGAGGTGGGCCGTGAGGTGCTGTCGGCTTCGGATCTCTCGAGCGAAGACAATCTGCCACTGAAGTTCGTCGAGCAGATCCTCGCCGATTTCCGCCACGCGGGAATCATCGCGACGAAGCGGGGCAAATTCGGCGGTTATTACCTGCACAAGGATCCTGCCGAAATCAAGATGGGCGACATGGTGCGCCTCCTCGATGGCATGCTCGCACCCATTCCTTGTGCCAGCGAATCCTTTTACCAGCCCTGCACCTGTGCGGATGAGGATCACTGCGGGCTCCGCATGCTGATGATCGACGTGCGCAACGCCGTCTCGAACATCCTCGATCGCTATACTCTTGCCGATGTCGTCGAGGTGACCTTGCGCAAAATGCGCCGTGACAAGACACCGATCCCGTTCGCCCCGGTGAATCCGCCCGCTGGTTCGGAGAAGAAAGGGGCGGTGCGCCGACCCGTACCCGAGGACGGCTTTCTCGCGATCCTCACCGGAGCGAAGCCGCGCGGTCGTCCGCCCAAGAAGAAGACGGTCGCTGGCAAGTGAGCCCGTTCAGACGGACTCGACGAGTCGGCCTTCCGCGTTGACATCGCTCTCGCGGAACTGTCCGTTCGCAAAGACGCGGATGTGACGGAAGACGACGGAGACGACCATGCCGACCTGCAAATTCAGTTCACGCAGGCGCGACCTCGAGATCTCCGCTTCGAAGGGTTCATCGTAGCCAAGACGGTCGAGAGTGATCCTCGCGTAGTTTCCCGCCGAGAAGATGTGCTGGATCTTCGAGCGGATCGCATACTCGTGCGGCTCACGTTCCCCGAGCTGGATATCGACGTCGTGGGGTCGGACGTAAAGAACATCCTTTCCTTCCCGGGCGCGCCCGTTCGCAGGAGGAGTGACTCCCGCGGTGAAGCGGTTCACGTTGCCGAGGAATTCAATGACGAAAGGCGACGAAGGATGATCGTAGACCGATTGCGGCTCGCCGACCTGGGCGATGCGGGCGTTGTTCATGATCACGACCTCGTCGGCAAGCTCGAGGGCCTCTTCCTGATCGTGGGTGACAAAGACCGTGGTGATTTTGATTTCCTCCTGGAAGAGGCGCAGCCAGCGGCGGAGATCCTTGCGTACTTTCGCATCGAGCGCGCCAAAGGGTTCGTCGAGGAGGAGGACGCGGGGCTGCGAGGCGATGGCGCGGGCGAGAGCGACGCGCTGGCGTTGTCCGCCGGAGAGTTCGCTCGGATAACGTTGGCCGAGGCCGTCGAGCTGGATCAGTTCGAGAAGCTCCTTGACGCGGGCGTTGATGGCGGCCTCGTCGGGACGCTCCCGGCGCGGTTTGGCGCGGAGACCGAAGGCGATGTTCTTCGCGATCGTCATGTGTTTGAAGAGCGCGTAGTGCTGGAACACGAATCCCACCCCCCGTTTGCCCGCAGGGACGGTGGTGACGTCTTCGCCGTGGAATTCGATGACCCCGCCGCTCGCGCGATCGGGGAATTCGAGTCCCGCAAGGATGCGCAGGACCGTTGTCTTACCGGAACCCGAAGGCCCGAGAAGGGAGACGAGGCGGCCTTGCGGCACCTCGAGCGAGACGTCGTCGAGGGCCTTGTAGTTACCGAAGGTCTTGTGGAGGTTGAGTGCGCGGATGCTCATGAAAAGGGATTGGTAAAAAGGTCCTGCGGTCACGCCTCGCGCGATTTGGAGGTGCGCCATTCGATGATGTTCTTGAGGACGAGCGTGAGGAGGGCGAGGAGGGAGAGGATCGAAGCGAGGGTGAAGGCGGCGACGCTGTTGTATTCGTTGTAGAGCGTCTCGATGTAGAGGGGCAGCGTGCTCGTCTTGCCCTTGATGTTGCCAGAGACGACCGCTACCGCCCCGAACTCGCCCATGGCGCGGGCGTTGCAGAGGACGACCCCGTAAAAGAGACCCCACTTCACGTTCGGCAGGGTCACGGTGAAGAAGGTGCGCCATCCACCCGCTCCGAGGGTGAGGGCGGCGAACTCCTCGTCGCGGCCCTGCGACTGCATCACCGGCACCAATTCACGGGCGATGAAGGGGAGGGTAATGAAGACCGTGGCGATCGCGATGCCGGGGACCGCGAAGATGATCTTCAGGTCGAGGGCCTTCAAGGGCTCTGCGAACCAGCCGTGGGTGGTGCTGAAGATCAGCACGAAGAGCAGGCCCGCGATCACCGGCGAGACCGCGAAGGGCAGGTCGAGCACGGTGACGAGAAGGCTCTTGCCCCGGTAGCTGTATTTCGTGATGACCCAGGCGGCGGCGAGGCCGAAGATCAGATTCACCGGCACCGAGATCGCCGCAATCTTGAGTGTGAGGAAGATCGCGTCGACCGCATAACGGTCTTCAAAGGTCGCGAAGTAGAGCTTTGTGCCCTGCTTGAAGGCCTCGAAAAAGACCGCGAGCAGCGGCAAGAAGAGGAAGAGCCCGAGAAAGCCGACCGCGATGCTCGTGAGGAGCCACCGCACCCAGGCGGGCTCGGTCGTGGCGAGATCGGTCGTCGGCAGCTTGTCGTGGCGAACGCGGGAAAGGATGGCGGCCATGGGAGAGTGGGAAGGGCTCGGTTTTCGGCATCCGCGATTTACGACTTCGCCTGACCGATCGACTCGGACCAGCGTTGCAGCACATTCACAACGAGGAGGAGCACGAAGGACGCGACGAGCATGACGCAGGCTACGGCGGTGGCCTGGGGGTAGTTGTAATTCTCCAGCGACTTCACGATCACGAGCGGTGTGATCTCGGTCTGGAGCGGCTTGTTGCCCGAAATGAAGATGACCGAGCCGTATTCCCCAATGGCGCGTGCAAAGGCAAGAGAGAACCCGGTCAACATTGCCGGCACGAGTCCTGGCACGATGATCGTGAAAAAGACCCGCCATCGGCTCGCTCCTAGCGAGGCGCCGGCCTCCTCGACCTCCTTGTCGAAGTCTTCGATGACCGGCTGAAGGGTGCGGACGACGAAGGGGAGGCCGATGAAGGTCAGGGCGATGAAAATGCCGGTCCGCGAATAGGCGGTCTCGATCCCGAGCGGGTAGAGATACTGACCGAGCCAGCCGTTGGGGGCGTAGAGCGCAGTCAGGGCAATCCCGGCGACCGCGGTGGGGAGGGCGAAGGGGAGATCGACGAGCGCATCGACGAGCTTTCTCCCGGGGAAGCGATACCGGGTCAGGACCCAGGCGACGATGAAGCCGAAGAAGGCGTTCGTGAGTGCCGCGAGAAAGGAGATCCCGAAGGTGACCTTGTAGGAGGCGACAACCTGGCGGCCGCTGATGGCCTTCCAGAAATCCTCCCATCCCATGCCAGCAGTCCGCAGAAATACCGCCGAAAGCGGAATGAGGACGAGGAGGGTCAGATAAGTAACGGTGAACCCCATCGTGAGTCCGAAGCCGGGAATGACACGGCGATTCAGACGGCGGCGAGGGTAGGGGCGGCGTTCGGACGGAATCGGACGGTGGCCGGTATCCTCCGGGAGCGCGGAAGAGGTCATGGGAAGAGAGGGAGAGTGCGGAACGGGGCGGGGACGAAGAGGCGGGTGCGGCAGGTGAACTCCCCGCCGCCTCAAGAAGACGACGGGGAGCCTAACCAGTATACAGAAAGAAAGAATCAGTCGTTCTTGAGGTAGATCTGATCGAAGACACCATCGTCATCGAAGAACTTCTTCGTGGCCGGACCCCAGCCGCCGAAGACCTTATCGATCGTGAAAAGTTTCAGATTGGGATATTGCGCGGAGTATTTCGCGAGAGTCTCGGGATTGCTTGGACGGAAGAAGTGCTTTCCGGCGAGATTCTGTCCCTCGTCCGAGTAGAGGAATTTGAGATAGGCTTCGGCAACTTCACGGGTGCCCTTCTTGTCGACGTTCTTGTCGACGACGGCCACGGTGGGCTCGGCGAGGATGCTCAGCGAGGGCACGACGATCTCGAACTTGTCGCCACCTTCCTTGGTGGCGAGGAGAAGTTCGTTTTCCCAGTTGATGAGCACATCACCGATGCCACGCTCGATAAAGGTGGTCGAGGCGCCACGGGCGCCGGAGTCGAGCACGGGCACGTTCTTGAAGAGCTTCGAGATGTATTCGGTGACTTTCGCTTCGTCACCACCGTAGGTTTCGAGCGCCCAGCCCCAGGCCGCGAGGAAGTTCCAGCGGGCCACGCCGGAAGTCTTCGGATTCGGGGTGATCACGGCGACACCTTCCTTGGCGAGGTCGTCCCAGTTCTTGATGCCCTTGGGATTGCCCTTGCGGACGAGGAAGCCGATGGTCGACTGGTAGGGGGCGCTGTTCTTCTCGAGGCGCTTTTGCCAATCCTTCGCGAGCAGACCGGATCCGGCGATCGCATCGATGTCGGCGGCGAGGGCGAGGGTGACCACATCGGCCTCGAGTCCGTCGATGACGGCGCGGGCCTGTTTGCTCGACCCGCCGTGGGAGGCGTTGATCGTAAGTTCTTTGCCGGACTTCTCTTTCCAATGTTTGGCGAAGGCGGTGTTGAACTCCGTGTAAAACTCACGGGTGGGGTCGTAGGAGACGTTGAGAAGCTCCTCTCCGCGGGAATCCGGGAAAGGGGCGAGGACGAAG
>JALRFZ010000424.1 GCA_023253615.1 Verrucomicrobiales bacterium
GTTGGGAAAGGATTGCATGACACCATGGAAGGACGGGTTCTGAGACATCCATGGTGTCATCTGCATCTGCTGCTGCACATAGCAGGCCGTCGCGGGCGTGAGGGTGTCGGGCGTGATCGTCGCGACGATGATGAGCTCGATGTCGGCGGCGGCGACGCCCGATTGCTCGAGGGCGCGCTTCGCCGCCTCGCTAGCCATGTGGCTGGTGTATTCACCGTCTTTCGCGATGCGGCGTTCGCGGATCCCGGTGCGCGAGGTGATCCATTCGTCGGAGGTATCGACCGACTCCTCGAGCTCCCGGTTCGTCATGATCCGCTCGGGCAAATAGCTGCCGGTGCCGGCGATGCGGACGTGATAGGGAGGCGAGGGGAGATTTCCAGACGAGGACATGGGGGCGGATGAACGCTCGGGAAACGTTGGGGAAAAATCAATAGATGAGGTCGGAGTAACGGTTCATCTCCTCCTCGATGTGGGGGTTCACGTGGTGTTTGACCGATTCCAGCGCGACGCGGATGGCGTTGCGCACCGCGAGCGGCGAACTCGAGCCGTGGCCGATGATGCAGACGCCGTTCACGCCGAGGAGCGGGCTGCCGCCGTAGGTCTCGTAATTCCCGCGCTCTTTCACGGCCTTGAAGGCATCTTTGGCGATGAGGGCACCGACCTTGCGGATGGGATTCGCGTTGATCTCCTGCTTCAGCCACTTGAACATGGCCTTCGCGGTCGCCTCGCAGGATTTGAGGATGACATTGCCGACGAACCCGTCGCAGACGACGACGTCGATCTTGCTCTCGAAGAGGTCGTGTCCCTCGACGTTGCCGCGGAAATTGAGATCGGTGGCACGGAGCAGCTCGAAGACTTCGCGGGTGAAATCGGTGCCTTTGGAATCCTCCTCGCCCACCGACATGAGACCAACGACGGGACGTTCCTTGCCCTGCACGTGGCGGGCGTAGACGCTGCCCATGATGGCGTAGCCGAGCAGGTGCGAGGGCTTCGCATCGACGTTCGCCCCGGCATCCATGATGTTGCACGGTCCGTGCTCGTTCGGCAGCGGGGAGGCGATCCCGGAGCGCTCGACTCCCGGGATGTGGCGCCATTTGATCGTCGCGGCGGCGACGGCGGCCCCGGTGTTGCCCGCGCTGACGACGGCATCGGCATCACCCCGCTTCACGAGATCGGCCGAGACACTGATGGAGGAATCCTTCTTCTGCCTCACCGATCTCACCGCGGAATCATGCATCGTCACGATCTCGGACGCGTGCACGATTTCGATCTTCGGATGGGAATAGGAATGGCGGTCGAGCTCGGCCTTCACGACCGACTCGTCGCCGACAAGGTAAAGCTTCTGGAGGTCGCGGTCATAGGCGTTGAGAGCCTCGACCGCGCCCGCCACGATGGCCTCGGGAGCCTTGTCGCCTCCCATCACATCCAGTGCGATTCGCATGAGCTGAGTTAAGCCGCTATCTAGGAACAAGGCATGCCAACATGCAACTCCGAAAACACAAAGTCACCTCGATTGAGGTGACTTCGGGAAGTTCGGAATGAAGCCGGAAAGGGGAATCCGATCAGAGATCGTCGACGACGAGGACCTGGCGTCCCTTGTAGTTGCCGCAGCTCGGGCAAGCAATGTGCGAGGGAACGGCGCTGCCGCACTCGGAGCACACATTGAGCTTGCGGGCACGCCACCGCTGACCACTGCGGCGGAGGCGCTTCTTCATCTTGGACGTTTTACGTTTCGGGACTGCCATGACGGGCTGAAATTGGGGTGAGGGCGCACTTAACGGGATTTTACAGGATTGTCAACGAAGGAATGCGGTCGATCGCGGGGCTTTTCGCGGGTCACTCGGAAATCTTCAGTTCCAGCGTCGGCGGCGCGAGGGTGGGGTGTCGCGACGAGGCAAACGCGTGGACGAGCCCGCCCCCGCGTGTCTCGGGGGTCTCGCGGACGATGAGGAGGGTGGCGCGGCGGTTCCCGTCGGTATTCAGGAAATCCCGCAAGGCCTCGCCGGCAATGCCGAAACTGCCCGTCTGGATCCCGCGGGGCACGGTGAAGCGTCCCAGTTCGCGGACCAGTTCCTTCCGCACCGTGTTTCCGGCACCCGGGTCGTTCGCCGGGGCATTCATCCAGACCAGCGTCGCCGGATCCCAGGCATCGAGGGACTCTTCGAGGAGACCGTAGACGGTGAATTCGGAATCGCCGAGATGTGAGGCGAGGCCCCAGCCGGTGGGGGTGAATCTCAGTTCAAGCCGCGCCGAGGTGATCTTTCCCGGGGCGATCGGATCGAGTGGGAAACGGAGGTAGGCCTTGCGGTGCGGTGGATCCTCGCCGATGCCGTTTTTCAGCAGCAGGAGCGTCTCGGAAGTGTGGTCGGTCGGTTTGCCGCCCCAGACGTAGGCGTCGGCACCGCCGGAATCCGCTGTCGTGATTTTGCGGATCCCTGGCTCCTTCCGCCGCACGCGGGCTTCGGGATTCGACCACGTGCCTTCTTCCGCCCCTTCGAGGACACCGCCGAGGCTCGACCCGGTGACGAGGGCCTGCTGCCCTTCGCGCAAGGCGATGCGTTTTTTCGATTCCGGCTCCTCCACCTCGACGAGCCCGTCGAAGACCTGGGTCTGGGTCGCGCCGCTCGCCGCATCGACATTCACGGCGAAGCGCGTCCCGTGATCGATGACCCGGGCGCTCGGAGTGCGGATGGTGAAGCCCTCGGCCGATTCCCCGACCTCGGCGACGGCGGTGCCGCGTTCGAGGACGCAGTTCATCGCATCGACCAGCGAAAGCCTTGCCGGGGCCTCGAGGACGACCTCGGCACCCGAGTCGAAGGCGATCGTGGCCAGGCCCCGGACGAGATCGATCCCGCCGGCACCAAGTCGCGCGCCCTCCGCCGTGGGCAGCGTGCCACTTTCCCACTGGGCCGCCTCGGTCGCCTTCATCGTGGCGAAGGTCGTGTCGCGCGGACCGGGGCGCGTCGCGACGAGCGCGAGCAAGGCCACCAGCGCCGCGGCGGCGAAGGCCTGCCAGAGCGTCGGGAAACGGCGGGCGCGGAGCGACGGGAAATCCTCGATCACCGCCTCGTCTCCCGTCGCCGCGACCTGCTCCCAATGGAGCGCGGCATGGTCGTGGAGAAAATCGAGGTAGACGCGGCGGGCCTCGGTGTCGCCGGTGAGAAGCGTCTCCAACTCCGCGAGCTCCGCGGGTGTGAGACGACCCTCGATGTAGCCGTGGGCGAGTTCGAGGAGGTGATCGATATCAAGGGAGTCGTTCATGCTGTTCCCAATTCTTTTTCAACGCAAAGGTAGAGGTTTTTCCGGAGACGGCTGAGGAGCCGGTAGACCGCCCCCTCGGTTCGCTCCGTGCGGCGCGAGATGCCCTCGATCGAGGCCTCGTCGCGGTAGCGCAGCTCGAGGATCTCGCGATGTTCGGGGGAAAGCTTTGTGACGCATTCCTGTAGCGCTTTCTCCCGGCGCTCCCATCGCTGCTCGCGGCTCGCCGACTCCGATTCCTCGCTCAGCAGTTCGAGGAGCCGTTCGCTGAGGTGTTCGGACGGGGCTCGTTTCGACCGGCGACGATGGGCGAGGATCTGATAGAAGAGGATCTTCCGCGCCCAGGCCGGAAAATTCGTGCCAAGCTCGAATTGGTGGAATTGACGCCACATGATGATCTTGCCCTCCTGCATCACGTCCTGCGCGTCCTGCGGACAGGCGACGAGGCCCGTCACGTAGAGGGCGAGGCGGCGTTCGTGCTCGGCGAGGAGGCGGAGAAAGGCCTCGGTGCGGTCCGGATCGGGGCTGGGGGCTGCGGTGGACATGGCGTTCATGGGAATAAGGTCGCTTTCGCGGCGATTGGACAGGGGAAAATCCGGTTGCCAGATCCCCGGCGGACTGGTTAGGCTC
>JALRFZ010000372.1 GCA_023253615.1 Verrucomicrobiales bacterium
TCCATTCTCGACGGTTACAAGGCGGAGAATCTTCCCGATGATGTCGATCTGTTTGTCATCGGCAACGCCCAGAGCCGCGGCAATCCGGAGGTCGAGGAAGTGCTGCGGCGCAAGCTCCACTACGTCTCGATGCCCGAGTTGCTGCGCGAACAGGTGCTGCGTGGCAAACGCAATCTCGTCGTCACCGGCACGCACGGCAAGACCACGACCTCCTCGCTCCTCGCCTGGATCCTTGAAGCAGCGGGGCAAAATCCGAATTTCATCATCGGCGGCATCCCCGAGAATCTCGGCCAAGGCGCCCGCATCACCGGATCGGATCTCACCGTGCTGGAGGGCGACGAATACGACTCGGCCTTTTTCGACAAACGCTCGAAGTTCATCCACTACCTGCCCGAGCTCGTCATCGTGAACAACCTCGAGTTCGATCACGCCGACATCTTCGAGAATCTGGATGCGGTCAAAAAGACCTTCGGCCACCTCGTCCGCCTCGTCCCCGAAAACGGGATCGTATTGCTCAACGGCGACGACGAGAATGCCCTCGGGGTCTTTGCCAAACAGGGGCATTCCCCCATGAGACGCGTCGGGATCGGGGCCGATTGCGAGGCCCGCATCTCCGACATCGATTACCGGGCCGACGGCACCTCCTTCACCCTCGACGGGGAGCACTACGAGACGGGGATGAATGGCGAATACAATGTCCGCAACGCCGCCATGGCGATCACCGCGGCCCGCTTCGTCGGCGTCGCGCCCGATGTGATCCGCGAGGCCGTCGCTGCCTTCCGCAGCGTGAAGCGGCGTCAGGAAGTGCGCGGTATCACCGAACGCGGCATCACCATCGTCGATGACTTCGGGCACCACCCCACCGCGATCCGCGAAGCCATCGCCGGGATGCGGAAACGCTTCGACGGCGCCCGGCTCTGGGCCGTGTTCGAGCCCCGCTCCAACACGACCCGACGCAATGTTTTCCAGGAAGCCCTCCCCGAGGCCCTCGGCCAGGCTGACGGCGTCTGCCTCGCCGCCGTCGCCCGCGCCGACAAGCTCGCCGAAGACGAGCGACTGGACACCGATCTGCTCATGAAGACGCTCCGCGACCAAGGACTGCCCGCCTTCTACGAGCCCGATGTCGACGCCATCGTCGCCCGTCTCGAGATCGAAGCCCGAGATGGCGACGTCATCATCGTCTTCAGCAACGGCGGATTCGGCGGGATTCATGAGGAATTGCTGCAAAAGCTGTGATTTTCGTGATTTTCCGAAGCGGGAGGGAGGTGTTTCGAGTAGGATTCCCGTGTTGAAACGGATCCGCTGCCTCCTCTTCGCGACTGCCCTCTCCCTGCCGCTTGTACTTTCCGCGGCGGTCGAGGAGGAGCATGACCACGATCATCCCGAGGTCTCGTCCGTCGCGCCGGATCCGGCCGGGCGGATTCACGCCTTCGAGGTCGATTACGAGATCCATCGCGACGGACCCGTCACTTTCGATTCGCGTTTTCGTCTTGGCGTTGCCGGAGTCGCGATTCGAAGGGGGCCGGTCTTGAACGTTCTCACCGTCTTCCAGGGTCCGGCGGGACTCACCCTCGATACCGAGCTGGAGATCCTCGAGGTCGCCCGCGATGGAGCACCCGAGCCCTTTCGTGCTGATCGGAAATCGGGTTTTGTCATGCTTTTCATCGGATCCGCCGACCGCGACCTCGAGCATCGCGAGCACGACTATGTCATCAAAGGCCGATTGCGGGAAGACTGGCGGCGGGAGGGAAGGGGAGTTTTCCGCCGTGATCGATCTCGTCGGTGCCCTGCCGGCCCTGCCCATTGATGCCGCCGTGGCGACCGTACGCCTGCCCGAGGGAGTGCCCGTGCTGCGCCACACGCCTTCCGTCACCGGCGTCGATCCCGAGACCGAGCGTCACGGCCCCGCCTGGCGGGCCGAGGCCGAAGGAAACCGCATCCGGGTCGAGGCCACCGCCCCGATGAAGGAAAACCGCAGTTTCTTTCTCAACCTCGCCTGGCCCTCCGCGACCTTTGCGACCAAGAGCCAGTGGATGCTCGTGATGCGCCAACACCCCTCCCTGCCGCTCGCGGCATTGTCGGGACTGGCCCTGCTCTGGGCGTTGCTGATTCCGGTGAGGCGGATGGTGGGCGTGAAACGTTGAGCCGGGGACATGGGTTCCTGTCGGCGTCCGGAGATTCGCCGCAGTCCCGCGGAAAACGCCTCGCACGCCGGTAGCCCGGGAAAAGGCAGGGCGGCTGCCTTTTCAGATCGTCCGCTTTTCGTGGCGCTTGGCGGTTTGGGGCGCGGGATTCGGTTTCACGCGGATTCCCTTGCCCTCATTTTGCGAATTTCCCGCATCATCCCGTGCTCGCGTTCGTCCATGCAGGATCGGGGCGGAATCCCTCGGCTCCGGACCAAGACCACACCACCACTCGACTCCATGAAACACCTGCCCCTCCGCCGCACCGGCCGTGTCCTCCTCGTCCTCGCCACTCTCGCCGCCTTTGTCGGCGCGCCGCTCGATTCCTCGGCGCATGCCTACGATCCGGTGAAAAAGGTCAAGGTGAAAGACCACAAGGTGAAAGTGAAGGCGATCGACGGGAAGGCGAAGATCAAGAACAAACCGAACGGCAAACACAAGGTGAAGGTAAAAGGGCCGAACGGCGATCTCGCCGCCCGGATCGCCTACGCGGAAGCCTATCCGGCCTCCGCCCCGGGGTATTCGAAGTAATGTCCCGCGCCTGGCCGGACCCGACGGCGGGGCCGGTCAATAATCCGCTCCGCGCAGGCTCGCGCTGACGCTGCCAAGCCAGCCTTCCAGCCCGGTCGAGAGGTCTTGGAGGATCTCGGGATACTGCTTCGAGACATCTTTCCTCTCGCGCGGATCGGTGGTGAGGTTGTAGAGCGTCCAGCGCACCTTCTCTCCGCTCGTGCCGGAGATGCGGTGGATCTTCCAGTCGCCGGAGATCCAGGCGGCATGACCGGCGAAGACATCCCCGGGGAACTTGTGTTTGGGGATTTTTTCGACGCGTCGGGTGACCCGTTCGACCTTGTTGTCGCTCCAGTTTTCGATGGTCGGCAACACCTTCGTGACGACACCTCCGGGATTCGTGAACTGTCCGGGAACGCCCGCATTCCAGAAGCCGAGGGGCGCGGTGCGGACCTGCATTTCCCCGCGGATCAGCGGCACGAGGCTGATGCCATCGAGGGGGCGCCCCCCGGTGTCGTCGATACCCGCGATTTCCATCAAGGTCGGGAAGATATCGACGGTGCCGCAGCGGACGGGTGTCGTATTGGCGGACGGGATTGCGGCGGGCCACTCGATGAAGGCGGGCACGCGCAGACCACCCTCGTAGAGGACGTGCTTGCCCCCACGGGCGTCGCCGGCATCGCCGACGTTGAGCGCTCCGTTGTCACTGCAATACCAGAGGAGGGTGTTGTCGCGCAGGCCGAGCTCGGCGAGAGTCTCGCGGATTTTCCCAAAGGCGAGATCCATGCCGGTGATCTCGCCGTAAAATTCGCGCTCGCGCTTCGAGAGACCGGCGTAGAGGGCGGCGAGCCCGGGAGCGGCATGGTGGGGCAGGTGGGGCGCGCCGAACCAAACCATCGCGAAGATCGGTGACTCGCCCGCGGCCTGTTGGCGGATCCAGTCGATGGCGAGATCGGCGACGACCATGCTGCCCTCGCCTTTCAATTTCAGGGGGCGTCCCTGGTCGCTCAACTCGGGATTGTGATCAAAGAAATTCGACGTGCTGACCCAGCGGTCGAAGCCGTTCGCACCGGGATTGACGGGGCTGTCGGCGCGGATCGACCCGAGGTGCCACTTTCCGAAGTGCCCGGTGACGTAGCCTTCGCGTTTCAGGATCTCGGCGAGGGTGATCTCCTGCGGTCGGATGGGATGGCCCCAGCTGAAGACGCCCATGCGGTTCGGATGTCGGCCCGTGAGGACGCTCGCGCGGGTCGGCGAGCAGGAAGGGGCGGCCGCATAGAAATGATCGAGACGCAGCCCCGAGCCGGCGGCGGCGTCGAGGTGGGGTGTCTTCAGATGCGGGTGGCCGTTGTAGCCGACATCCCCCCAGCCCTGGTCGTCGGCCATCACGAGGACGATGTGAGGGCGTTTCAGCTGACTTTCGTTCGCGCCCGCGGGCTCCTTCTTTTTGCCGGACTCCACCGCCCCCGCCGGAAGGCCCGGGACGACGACCGCGAGGAGAATGAGAATGGAAAGGAGAAACCGCATGAGAAGGCAATCGGACGTCTTCCGGATCCTGTAACGATCCGGAAAGGAGAAGCTTTTCCCGAAATCAGTCTCCTGCAACCGAAAGATGCCTTTTCAGAGTTCGATGCGGTGCCCTCCGAGGAGAGCGGCGTGGGCGGGATGGCAGGTGAAAAGGACGACTTGTTTGTCCCCCGCGAATTGCCCCAGGAGAGCGGCGGCGTCGGCCTGGCGGTCGGGATCGAGATCGACGAAAGGATCGTCGAGGAGGAGGAATCCATGGCGTCCTTCGAGGAACCAGCGGGCCATCGAGAGACGCAGGGCGAGCCCGAGCGAGGCCCGGGTGCCGGCGGAAAGCAGGGCGAAGGGAATGGCGGTCGAATCGGCCCGCGCCGCTTTGGAGAGGTCGGGCGTGAGACCCTGATATCGATCGCGGGTGAGCGGGGCGAGGACTTCGGCGAGGTGGGTGTGCCAGGGGGCGAGGGTGTCGGCGTCGAGCTCGGCGCGGAGTTGATCGTATTCACGACGGATGCGGCGGATCGCTTCCCCCTCGCGTCGGGCGCGGGTCAGGGCCGCGTTGGCGAGATCGAGACGCTCCATGGCATCGGCGGGTTCGAAAGCCGGTGCGGTGGCGACGAGTTCGGCTTTTTCCAACTGCAGTTGATGCAGTTCGCCCCGGTGTTGTTCGAGCTCGCTCCGTTTGATGCGGAAGTCCCGGAGAAACGAGGCCGCGTCGGGAGTGCCCTCGGGCAGAGGATGGAGCGCCTCCATTTTCTGTTTCACCACCTTGTGCGAGGCGCGCAGATCGGCGAGTTGATCGAGCAATTCATCGGCGCTGACAAAATCGCGTTCCCAAGCGGCCAGTTTCTGACGCAGGGAAGCGATCTCGCGGGTCGCGGTGTTGATCTCGCTTTCGGTGCGGGCGTTGTCCGCGGAGATCTCTCCGAGGGGGCGGGCCGGGGCAGCACCACCGCCGGAGAGCCGCTCGCATTCGGCCTGCCATTCGCCGAGAGTGCGCGATCCGAGGAGGTCGGCGAGCTGGCGCTCGAGCAGGGCGATACGATGGGCGATCTCTTTCGCGCCGGCATGCTTTTGACGTGCGGCGGCGGGATCCTCGACACCGAGGGCCGCGAGGAGTGCCGTCATCTCGTCGGCGAGTTCGCGGAGCCGGGTCTCGTCCGCGGCGAGGTCGATCTCGGCGGAGCTCACTTCGATCTCCCAGGCTCCGTCGGGATCACGCAACGAGACACGTCCCCCGGCTTCGAAGGTCACCTCTTTTCCCGCGACGATCTCGCGGGGCAGGGTGGCATCGACTCCACTGCGGGTCTCGATACGCCAGGTGCCGGCCGCGGCGAGGCGCACCCGGAGCCGGGCGGCTTCGAGCCGGGTGTGGAGCCGGTCGCGCTCGCGCTCGATCGTCTCGAGCCGTGGCATGGCTGTGGGATCGATCTGGCCGAGGGCCGCGAGTTCGACTTTTGCGGCAGTGAGTGCGGTCTGGATCTTGGCGGCGTCCTCGAGGAGGCGGCGGGTCTTTTCGGCGGACTCCCAGGCTTTGGCGCGGGTCAGTTCCTCTCCGAGATGGACGAACTTTTCCCGCGACCGGGAAAGCAGCGTCTCCTGCTCCTGCACACGATTCGCGACGACGGGCCATTCCTGCGAGACTTCCTTCAGGCCTTTGCCGCGGGATTCAACTCCGGCGAGTTCGGCGTCGAGCTGGAGACGGACCTCCGCGTCGCGGGCCACCACCTCTTGCGCGGTGATCCACTCGGCGAGACACGCGTTCCGGCGGTGCGCCCGGTGGACTTTCGCATTCAGCGCATCGAGGCGGCGGTAATACTGTTCGGCTTCCTCGTAGGCGATGCGTGCGGCCTCTCTTTCATACCAGGCCGTCACGATCGAGCCGGCTCCGCGCATCCACCGCTGGTCGAGTCCTCGATTGCCTTCGGGGCGGTTCAGATCGACATCCCAGCGTTCGTATGCCGCCTTGTAGCGGGCTTCGAGGAGGGTGGAGAGTTTTTCGAGGGAGACTCCGTCGGTTTCGAAAACAGCACGGCGGAGACGCTCGTTCAATTCTCCGAGATCCCCTCCATCGGCGAGCCGGTCGAGGCTCTTTCCGATTTCGCCCTGGGCCGAAAAAAGGGCGTGATCCCACGTGCCGCGCGTGAGCCCGAGCAGCCGGCCGAGAGCTTCCTCGACCGCCGGTCCATCGGTGACGAGCCCTCCGTCGGGCCGGGTCAGTTCCGACGCGGAATTGCCGGGAGACCAACGTTTCGAAAGCCTCCACACGTTTTCACCTTCGGCCAGATCGAGCGAGACCCGGATCGTGTCGCCACCGCCGAGCGGCAGGTAGGGCAGCACTTCGCCCTCGGCCTCGCGTTTGCCCAGTTTGGTCGGCACGAGCAAGGCCTGGCGCAGGGCGCGGCGCAAGGTCGATTTTCCCGCCTCGTTCGCGCCGAGCACGACATTGAGCCCGGGCTCGAACCGCAGCTCGCGATCGACCGTGCCAGCGAAAGGATGGAGTTGGAGACGTCGCAGGATCATGACCGGGCCTCCTTCACCAGTTCCCAGGCGAGTTGCAGGGCGTCGGCGTCCTCCATGGATTCCGCGAGCCCTCCGAGGAGGCGGTGCGGAAAGGAACCGATCGTGTATTCGCGTCCGATGTCTGCCGCGCTGATCTCGCGCTGCAATCCCGCGAGATCTGTTTCAAGATAGAGGACCGATTTTTCCAGCTCCGCGATCCATTCACCACGGGTGTCGTAGAGGTCGCCCGCGAGGCGTCCCGAGAGGCTCAATTTCACGAGATCCCGGTCCGGCCCGGAGGTGGTGAGCGAGGTTTTGAGCGCCTCAAGATCCGCCTCGTTCCGGAGGATTTTGGTCAGGGTGTGGAATTTGAACGAGCCGGTGCGCACGGACTCGCCCCGCACCGAGCCGTCCGGCCCGAGCTCTAGGATCAAGGCGTAACCCTCGTGCCGGCAGTCGAATCCATCGGGCTCGGGCGTCGCGGGATAGAGGATGCGATGGTTGGTGAATTCCTCCAGATCCGGGTAGCGGATGTGGGTGTGGCCGAGGAGCCAGAGATCGAGACCGCTCGCCTCGAGTTCCTTCCGTTTCATCGGAAAGTAGTCACCTTCGAAGTCGGGCGAGAGCCCCTCGAGGCTGCCGTGGGCGACGCCGATGCGGCGAACCTCGTCGGGCAGATCGAGTTCGGCGAGGGCCTCCGGCACCCATCCGACCGCATGGGTCTGCGAATGTCTCGATCCACAGACGCCGGGAAAAATCACCAGGGGGATGCCCTGGTCGCGCAGGTCGCAGGGGGTCTCGCGTCGCAGGAGGTGATGGCGCTCGCCAAGGGCATCGACGAAGCCGGGCCAGAGGGGATCCTCCTCCTGCGCATAGTCATGATTGCCCGGCAGCACCACGACGACACCTTCGAAGGCCGCGAGAATCGTCGCGGCCTCACGCACGAGGCTCTTGGGCACGCGCGGGGTGTCGAAGAGATCGCCGGCGATCACGAAGACGTCGCAGGCACGCTCGCGGGCGATCGCCACCATTCCGCGGAGGCACTCGATCCGGCGCGCGACGAGTCGCTCGCGCAGGGCGGGCGTGTAGCCGCCGCGGGTGAATTTGAGGCCGAGGTGGAGGTCGGCGGTGTGGAAAAGGCGGGTCATGCGGGGATCGGGGGGCGGATCAGGTTAGCGGGTGAGGGGGGCGGCGCAAGTCCCGCTTCCCGTGGGCGTGGCAGTTATCTTCGCACAGGGGGTGGGACATCCGCGGCCCCTCCGGTGTCTTTTCCGGAAAAAAGGATCGGCGTCACTGCGGCAAACGCCAATCGACCGTCACCTCGAGACTCTGGTTGAAGCGGTTCCGGTATTTCACGAGGCCGTGCCGGGCACCGTATTCGTGGACCATCTTCGTCACCTTCACGTCGAAACAGCAATATTCGGCGATGGCCATGATCTTGCCCTCCTGCCACCATTTGATCGCATCGGTGCCGACCGCGGTCTTGCTCTCCCCGAGGGTCTCGCCCGCGACCGCGTCGAGCTTGGGACGATGTTGCAGCACTTTTTCGAGATCCACCATCAGGTCGAGATTATGGGTGTGCTCGCGCAGATCGAGCACGGTGTATCCCATCAGCACCTCGTAGTCGAAATAGAGGTGGTTGAATCCGATGACGAGGTCGGCCGCGCAGAGTTCGTCGATCAAGGCCTGCACGTTCGACTCGTCGTAGATCATGTAGCGGTTCAGCGCCGTGCTGAAGGTGACCCCGACCGACATCTTCATGTCCGCCTTGCGATCCCAGCCCCCCACGTCGTTGGCGGAGCGCTGGGTCTCGAGGTCGAAATAGACGAAATTCTCGGCCATGGTCCCCGGCGGATCAGGCGTAGGGTTCGTAGAGATTCCACGGCAGGTCGGAGTAGACCGGATCCGCTTCCTCGATCTGCGAGAGAAGATCCCCTCCCGCATCCGCCCGCGCCGAGACCGCCCGGACCTGGTCGAACCGTTCGAGATGCTCCCGGGTGCGGCGCTCGGCGTAGCCGCGCGAAGGCTCGTTCTTCATCAGGAAGGCCCAGTCGCTCGATTGCGCGAGGAGGAGTTCTTTCGTCATCAGTTCGATGCAGCGCTGCCGGTGCGTCGCGGCTCCCTCGGGCATGCCGGTGCGGTCGTCTTCGTAGAGCTTCACGAAACGGGCGAGCTGCTCGGCGCGCTTCTGGATCTCCTCGTTGGTCCAGTTGTTTTCCTCGCTCGTCCACGTCTCGAAGTAGCCGCCCTCTCCCCACGACGAGGAAACGGGCGCGGCGGCAGGGAATTCGAGCCCCTGGCCTGAGGCGAGATGCAGCCCCGGGGTGGTGAATGCGAAATCACTGCGCTGCGCCGCCTTGCGGAAGAGGCGCTCGAGGAATTCCGTGCCCTCGTACCACCAGTGGCCGAAGAGGTCCGCATCAAAGGCGCAGACGACGAGAGGATTTTCCACCCCTTCCGCTTCGAGAGCGGCGAGCTGGGCGCCCCGGCTGGCGATGAAGCGCACCGAATGCTCCTCGAGGGCGCGGGAGGCGAGCTCGGGGTCGTAGACGAGGCTCTCATCTTCCTCGCGTGCGATCCGGTAATACTTGATCCCCGTGAACTGGCGCTGACCGCTCTCCCCGAGGTATTCCCGGAGGTATTCGATCGGTGCCTCCAAGCCGATGTCGCGGAAGAAATCACGGTATCGCCCGTCGCCGGGGAAACCTTCATCGGCATTCCAGATCTCGCTGCTGGACGCCTGATCGCGGCCGAAGACGACGAGCCCCTCGGCGGTCACGCCGGGCGTGAAGGGAAATGCCTCGCTCGCCTGGGGGGCGGTCGTCAGGCCATGCTCCTCGACGAGGGTCCAATCGATGCCCTCGCGTTTCAGAATCTGGCCGATTGCCGGGGCATAGGCGCATTCGGGCAGCCAGAAGCCCCGCGGCATGCGGCCGAAGCATTGCACATACTGGCGGATGCCGAGGCGCACCTGGGCCTGCACCGATTCCGGCACGCGCATCAGCAGCGGGAGCAGGCCGTGCGTTGCCGCGCTGGCGGTGAGTTCGACATGTCCGCTGTCGCGCAGGTCCGCGTAAGCGCGGACGAGGTCGCATTGACACTCGTCGACATAGAGCGATCGCAGCCGGTGGAGACTCGCCTCGTAGCGGACCGCGAGATCGCGTTTGCCGGTGATGTCGCCGCGCTCGACTTCGTCGCGACAGAGCCGGAGGGTGCGGTCGAGATAGGCGATGGTGCGGCGCCGCAGCACCCGGTCGCGCCACATCGCGAGCAGGGTGGGGGAAAGATCGACGGTCAGGCGGAAGGGCACGCCTTCTCCGCGCAGACGGAAGAGCATTTCGAGCAGCGGCAGATGCGTCTCGACCACGGTGCTGTGCAGCCAATCCTCCTCGAGGCAATGCGGCAGCTCGGGCGAGACGATGTCCACGCTCGACCCGGGCACGGGCGAGCCGGTCGCGGAGGTCTGCGTGCTCGGAGCGGCCGACGTCGACAGGGCCGTGAAGGCCGCGGCGGAGGCGTTCCGGACGTCGGGCTGGGCCACGATGACGCCGAACGAGCGCGGCGCGAAGCTGCAACGGCTCGCCGATGCGGTCGAGAAGCACAAGAAGGTCATCGGGCAGATCGAGTCGCTCGATGCCGGCAAGATCCTCTCCCAGGCCGAGGGGGACGTCCAGAACTTCATCGACACGCTTCGTTACTTCACCGACATGGCCCAGCACGTGCAGCGGCGAAACGTCCTCGCCGTCGCCGGCCACGAGGCCTGGACGGTGCGGCACCCGTGGGGGCCGTGTGGCTTCATCTTCCCGTGGAACTTCCCCTTCCTGCTGATCGGCTGGGGCGTGTCGCCGGCGCTCGCCGCGGGCAATACGGTCGTGATCAAGCCGGCCGAGGACACGCCGCTCTCGGCGATCTACCTCGCGCGGCTCGCCCGTGAGGTCGGGATTCCGGACGGCGTGGTCAACGTCATCCCGGGCACGGGTGCGGGGGCCGGGGCCGCGCTCTCCGCCCATCCGGGCATCCGTCGGATGAGCTTCACGGGCTCGCCCGAGGTCGGGCGGCTCGTCGGTGAGGCGT
>JALRFZ010000706.1 GCA_023253615.1 Verrucomicrobiales bacterium
GCCGCCGTCGACGATCACGAGATCGGGCAAACGCACGAAAGGACTCCGCGCTTTCCCCTCCCCTGCTGCGGCCTCGGCCGACTTCGCCTCCTCCTCGGCCTCGATCCGTCGCATCGCCTCGAGCGGATCCTCCTGGCTCGCATCGGCCTCCTCCGCCCCCACCCGCTCGCGTGCCTCCAGCAGGATGCGCGAATAACGTCGGCGGATCACTTCCGCCATGCTCGCGAAATCATCCTGTCCCTGCACCGTCTTGATGCGGTAACGACGGTAGTTCGCATTGTCCGGCAGTCCGTTCCGGAACCGCACCATGGAAGCGACGATGTGGTTCGACGAGATGTTGGAGATATCGAAACATTCCATCACCGTCGGCGCCCCGCCGAGGCCGAGGATCTCGCCGAGTTCCTCCAGATCCGCCGTGGTGTTGATCGCCTGTCCCGGCACCCCGCGTCGGCGGAACTGCCGTGTCGGGCGCAAGGTCTGCTGCAGATTCGCGATCATGTCGCGCAGCTCCGCGGCCCGCTCGAAATCGAGCGAGGCCGCCGCCTCCCGCATTTCCTCCTCGATCGAGGTGACGAGGTCGCGCGAATGTCCCTGTAGGAAATCACAAGCCTGCTCCACTTTGGCGAGATACTCCTCGCGGGAAATCCGCCCGATGCAGGGCGCCGTGCAGTTCTTGATGATGTCGTTGTGGCAATGGCGGTAATCGTTCTCGCCGGGATTCAAAGGCCGGCAGCCGCGCAGGCCGAATTCGCGGTTCATCCACGAGATCGTGCTCCGCAACGCCCCCGAGTGCGCGAAGGGACCGAAGTAGCGCGCCCCGTCCTCCTTCCGCATCCGGGTCAGTTGGAATCGCGGCCACGGCTCCGAAAGATGCACCTTCACGAGGAGGAAACGTTTGTCGTCACGGAAGGCGATGTTGTATTTCGGGCGGTATTCCTTGATCAGCTTGCCTTCGAGCAGCAGGGCCTCGGTCTCGTTGCGCACCTCGTGGAAGTCGAAGTCCCAGATGCTCTCGATCAGCGCCCGCGTCTTGTGCTCCGCCATGCGCTGCCGGGAAGGCGTGAAATAATTCGCAAGCCGCTTGCGCAGGTCGCGCGCCTTTCCGACATAGATGATCGAGCCAAGGCGATCCTTGTGCAGGTAGACCCCCGGCTTGTGGGGGACTTCCCGCAGCTTCTTCTGCAAATCCGGTTTGGCGTCACTGGGCACGAAGGACTATACGCGCCGGGGCGGCGGACTCATCCGATTTCGTTGGGGCCCTTCCCGAAGCCCGGGCCTCCTGCGCCTGACCAAGGAAGCGGGATGCCGAAGCCTCGATCCAACTGCGATAAGGGCCGGGCGCCTCGCTACAAGGATCGCAGTCTTCACCAGACCGAATCTTGGGGACCTTCTACCCTCTGCGATTGGACGTCGTACCCTGTTGGGTTAAGTGATCCGGCGCCATTCGCGGCGCCAAGGCAGAATCTTGGCTTTCATGAAGTGGCGGCGGGAAGCAGGTAAAGGGACATGGCGAAAATGAGGTAGACCATGAGGACGAGGACGCCGAGGAACCAGGCGGACCGGCCGCCGACGGTGAGGGTTGTGGTGGTGAGCGTGGCGATGAGCATCATGACGGCGGCACCGGGCCAGAAGCGCAGGTCCATGGGCTGGGGACCGACGACGTAGCTGAGGAGGACGAGGACGGGAGCGACGAAGAGGGCGATCTGCGAGGCGCTGCCGAGGGCGATGCCGATGCTGAGGTCGAGGTGGTTTTTCCGCGCGCCGGAAAAGGCCGAGGCCATCTCGGCGGCTCCCCCGACGAGCCCGACGATGATGAAGCCGACGAAGGCGGGGCTCATGCCGAAGGTCTTCGCGGCTTCCTGGACGGACTCGACGAAGATCTCGCTGACGAGGGCGACGAGCACGGTGACGCCGGCGAGGGTGCCGAGGGCGAGGCCGGTCGGCCAGACACTTTCGTGTCCGCCCTCGTCTCCGTGGGAGGCGCTGGCGAAAAATTCCTTGTGCGTTTTCAAGGAAAAGAACATGCCGAGGCCGTAGGCGAGGATGAGGAGGACGGCGAGGCCGAGGCTGAGCGATTGGGTGAAGGCCGCGGCGTCGGTGGCATCGGCGAGGGAGACGGCCGAGGGAACGAGCAGGGCGACGGTGGCGAGGAAGAGAAGGGCGGCCTGGAATCGCGCGCTGATGCGGTTGAACTCCTGGGTATGGTGTTTCAATCCCCCGAGGAGGAAGGATCCGCCGAGCATGAAGAGCGAATTCGTGACGATGGCTCCGGCGATGGAGGCTTTCACGAGCAGGTATTCTCCGGCGCGCAGGGCCGAGAAAGCGATGATGAGTTCGGTCAGATTCCCGAGGGTGGCATTGAGGAGGCCGCCCACGGCATCGCCGGTCTTCGCGGCGACGGACTCGGTGGCATGGCTGAGGAGGGCGGCGAGCGGGACGATGGCGAGGACGGAGAAGACGAACGGCAGGGTGTGGAACCCGGGCCGGGTCGCGGCCAGCACGAGGACGATGGGGACGAAGACGAGGAGCCAGAGCAGGCGCGTCGTGCGGATGTGGTGGAGGAGCGGTTTCATGAGCGATCGATTTCAACCACCCAACGCGATCGTGATCGCCACGAGCACCACTCCGATGCCGGTCATGGCCAGACCGGTGCGGATGGGCCGCGATCTCGCGACCCGGCCGAGGGAATACCCGGCGCAGAAGAGCATGACAAGGGCGATCCCGTTCGAGACCCGCAGGGCGGTGACGGCGTCGTCGAAGAAGAGGAAGGGAATGACGACGGGAAAGGTGGCGAGCACGACGAGGAGGAAGACGCCGAGGGCGGCGAGGAGATCGTCCTTGCGGAGACGTGGCGTGGGCGGCAGTTCGCCAAGAGCGAGAAGGGAACCCTGGAGACGGCTGTAGGCGGCATCATCGAGCGACGTGGCGACCAGGGGCGGCAGGGAATCGGCGAGGACGCGTTTCGCCGCTTCCGGAGAGGCGGCCTTTCGCAGGTCCCTCACCGTGGCGAGTCCGCGGGCGCGCTCGGTGAGGCTCGTCATCACGAAGATGACGCCATCGATGAGTCCCCAGGCGAGATTGCACCCGATCGCCCCGACCAACATCACCCGCACATCCTCCCGGCCCGCCTCGGCGGCGCCGAGGGAGCAGGTGAAGGAAAGCGCCATGATCAGACCGAAGAGCACCTCGGAGGTGCGATCGATCGGGTCGAGGAGACGTTTCCTCGGCGTGGCCTGGGGGCTCGCGGACATGGGGCGGATTTCAATGCCCGTCGCTGAAGAGGTAATTCGTCCACGAATTCATCCGGAGGAGGTCTTTCCGGATCACATCGAGGTGATGCATGTGATGAGTGTAGACGGCGACCACCCCCGAAGTGCCCGGGACGATCTGGTAGTCGGCGAGACTTTCATCCTCGAACTTGAGGGAGACGAGAACGCGGCCCGGATCTTTGATGGAATCCGGATCGAGCAGCGCCCCGGTGGCCTGGACCTGTCCCTGGGCGATCGCCTCCTGAACCCGGACGACTTTGGCCTTGAAGATGCGCCCCGGTACCGCCGGGAAGGCAATCTCGGCCTCGGAGTCGGGGATGAGGCGCTGGGCGCTGTTCTGAAGAAAGGCGGCGGTGAAGGTGGCGCTTTCGGGAATTGGTCGGCGGTTGCCATTATCGGGTTTTCACCTTCACTAAAAAAGTCGGTTTCCCGCCCTTCCCCGTTGTCGCCTTCTCGATTTTTTCAAAGAGTCGCGGATACGTTGCGCAAAGGATCTCCAGTTCTTCGCGGGAGAACCCATGACGATCGGTTCCGGTTTGAATTGACCGGGGAGAAAGTCGCCGACCTCGAAAGGGCGAGACCTCCCGGAGCCGTGGCGCTTGTCGTTGGATACGCGCAACGCCACCCATGGCCGGAGCCGGAGCGGTTCACCCTTTGCGCGTGGTTCGTGGAGATGCCGGGAGCCGAGGCCGCATTGATGGCGGGCGGGATTATGGCAAAAGGGTGTCGGAAAAAGCGACTCCCTCGAAAGGGGAAAATCCCCCGGAGCAAGGGCGCATCAGATATGAAACGCTGAAATCGGAAACGTCATCGTTCGCCCCGCCTTGTCGGCGATCGTGATTTGAAAGCCGTCATTCGAAACAACGGTTCCGAACTTCCCCATGTGGGGGCCGGACGTGATTTTTGCGCGAGATCCGACCTCAGGCCCATTCTCGTTAAAGTAGCTCCGCGCCTCTTCCCGCTCTGCGTTGCGTTCCTCGAAGAGTTCCTGTCTATATTCACGCTTTGCTTTCCGATACGCCGCCCTCGCGGACAGTCCGCAACTTGCGCATTTTGCGTTCCCGCGAAGGAACTCCAAAGTGATCCAAAGCACGACCCAACCGGCAGCAATCGGCCAAAGGATGCAAGCGAGTCCAAAGAAGCCAAAAAAGACAAGGATCGCAGTTACCAGAAGATGCAGAACGTGATTCACGCGCGGCACGTTGAAGGGTTGAACCCCGCAAAGGGAACATTCCCGATATTCGACATGGTTCGCCATCCCGGACGGTTACCGCTGAGCCACAAGAGGCAATGAAAACTTTTCGGGTTTCCTCACGCTTGCGCACATGCTGGTGTCCGTATTGCAATAAACTTGCAACTATCAATCCCGCAAGGTGCGCCCCAGATCGGAAGCATCTAGGGCAAGGACCCGTGAACCGTCTGAACAAGGACTAAGGCCACCATTTCACGCCTGGGCGCCGATCACCGCCCCGGCAATAGGTTTACAGCCCGAAAGCAGGCGACGCGCCTCGAACGAAGCCACAGCTTCCCTCCTCGATCAATTCGGCTTGCAGTCCTCAACCGCGTCCCAGAAATCCGATTCGTGAACGATAACGATGGGAATACCTTTTTTCCGATTCTCGACCGCCTGTTCAACCTTCCTCCCGTAACAGGAAAAAGCCCAACAAGGGTTTTTGGCGGCTCCGATCACAAGGAATTCAGTCTCTTGGGTAACGTTAGGAGAGAAACGCCCACCGCGAGCCGTGATTCTGTCCACGATCTCTTTTCTTCCGGCCTTCATTGAGGAGCCCGTCAGAGTAAAAACTCTGCCATCAAAGGAGATTTCCGGGCACATCGCACAAATTCCCGGCAACGTGAATTTCTTTGGAAGCCCCGCGCGGACCCTTTCGGATTCGTTCTTCACCTTCTTAGCAAACGAGTATTCGATGAAGTCTTCAAAGAAGCTCCGGAGCGTTTCCTGTTCTTCAGAGTCAATCTTTCCGTCAACAAGGACGTGAGTTAGGAGGGAGTCGATTTCATCGTAAGGATAAATTCCCTTTAGGTGCGAATTTTCCTCAACCCAATCCTGTAGGCCGCGCGCCTCCTCAATCGTGATGAGTCCGTCCGCCATCACTCCGTGCATCAGACCGTGGAGAATTTGGATGCTTTGGGTAATCCCGTCGTAATACTCGCTCGGAAATGTCCCCCGAGTCGTTAAAATTTGAGGTGGCGGTGGGTTAAGCCACGCGGAAGCGTGGCGGTGATCAAACCAAACCCAACCACCACCA
>JALRFZ010000717.1 GCA_023253615.1 Verrucomicrobiales bacterium
CGAAGACCATCCGTCGATCGACGACCCTGGATATGACGTGATAATAAGAATTGCCGACCCCAATCAATCTAGGTGATCTCATATCAAAATCCTGATAATCCAGCAAATGGAAGCCTCGGATCTGTGGAAACGCAAGCTAAAAATTGCTATAGACCTGGTCCACATGATCAATAGACCTGGTCTCTCAGATGTTCCAGGTGATTGGTCTGGTCGGCGAGACTGGCGGCTCGCTTTGGTCCGGTGATTGCGGCCTTGCGAGAGAGGTGCTGATCAGGTCATGATGGTGGAATGATCCGATCATTTTTCTTTGCGTTGGTAGTGAGCGGTTGCGGTTGCTTTGGTTCTGCGGCGGAGGGGCTGACGCAAGGCGATACGGAGGTCGTCCTGACGCTTGCGGTCTCCGAGGGCAACCCACGGAATACGGAAGGGGATTTTGCGGTTCTGAAGGATGGGCGGATCCTGCTGGTCTACACCCGGTTCACGGGAGGAGGGAGTGATCATGATCAAGCGGATCTGGTTTCCCGAGTTTCGGATGATGGCGGGAAGACCTGGTCGATGGAGGACCAGGTCGTCGTCGCCAACCGGGGCGGCCTGAATGTGATGTCGGTCTCGCTGAACCGGCTTCAGGACGGGCGGCTCGCTCTCTTTTATTTGGAGAAAAATTCGCTCACCGATTGCCGCCCCGTGGTGCGCTTTTCGACCGGCGAGGCTACGACCTGGAGCGAGCCCGTCGCGATGATTCCGGAAGAAGACTGCGGATATTTCGTCCTCAACAACGACCGCGTCGTGCAACTCCCGGACGGGCGCCTGCTCGCGCCGCTGGCCCTCCATCACCGGCCCGATTGGGAAAAACCGGATTGGAGCGGTGAGGTGGGCGCCTATTTTTCGGATGACGCCGGTGCCACCTGGCGGCGTTCGCAGGATTGGCAAAAGGCTTATGATGCCGCAGGTAATCGAATCGCAGCGCAGGAACCTGGCGTGGTCGAGCTAAAGGACGGACGGGTGCTGATGTATCTGCGTACGAGTGCGGGCGAGCTTTACCAAACTCATAGCCAGGACCGGGGCGTGAGTTGGTCGGCACCTGTCACGATGGGGGTGGCTTCGCCCCAGTCACCCGCTTCGATCGAGCGCATTCCGGACAGTGACACGCTGGTGATGGTGTGGAATGACCATACGGGATTCCCACCAGCCGAGCGCAAGGCCCGCACGCCCCTCAGCCTCGCCCTTTCACGTGACGAAGGGCGGACCTGGACCCCGTCCTTCGCGTTCGAGTCCGATCCCCGCGGTTGGTATTGCTACACCGCGATGGAGTTCGTCGGCGACGACCTGCTGCTGGCCTATGTCGCTGGCGATCAGTCACCCGGAAAACACCTCTCCGCCAGCCTGGTGCGGAGGCTTTCCCTGTCCGCGCTTCGTTGATCATTTTCGGTCCCGAAATTGCCAAAATCGGCGCGGAGATTGCCGTGGTGCCGCAGGTGCGTTGTCCCGCGCCTTGACCTCGGGCCGGTTTTTGACGACAGGTGCCCGATGAACCTTACCAAAACCGCCTTTGGCTCCTGGAGCGGGGGCCGCTTCATGCACTTCGGTCAACGCCTCGAGGAGGACCGCTGGAAAAATCTCGCCCGTCAGGCTTACGAAGAGGGTGTCCGCACCTTCCTGACCTCCGATGTCTACGGCATCGGCAAAGGGGATGAGCTGTTGGGGGAAGCCCTCGAAGGCTTTGACCGCGACAGTTACTGCCTCGTCGCGATGATCGGTCACGATATCTACGATGGTGTCCGTGCCGGAGCCAAAGGCTACGCGCGTTTCACCGATCCCGATCTGCGCGGACCCGAGGGTTACGCCGAGTATCTCGAGCGGGCTACTGCGAAATGCGCCGAGCGTTGCCGCACCGATCATTTCGACGTGGTGATGCTCCACAATCCCGACTCGATCGGCTACTCCAGCCCCGATGTCTGGGCGGCGATGGCAAAACTCCGCGAAAAAGGTCTCACGGAAATGACGGGGATCGCTCCCGGACCCGCCAATGGCTTTGCGATCGACATGGCTTATTGCCTCGAGCATTTCCACGAGGACATTGCCTGGGCGATGATCATCCTCAATCCCATGGAGCCTTGGCCGGGACGTTACGTCCTGCCGGTGGCGAATGAATTCGGCGTCGATATCCTCGCCCGGGTGGTCGATTTCGGAGGCATTTTCCATGACGATGTGAAGCCCGGGCATTTTTTCCGCGATGGCGATCACCGCACCTACCGTCCCGCCGGATGGATCGAGCATGGCAATGAAAAACTCGAGCAGATGCGTCCCATCGCGGAGAAATACGGCCTCACCATGCTGCAAGTCGCCTGCGCCTGGAATCTCAGCCATGCCCCGGTGAAATCCGTCGGCCCGACCTTCATCCAGGAGGCCGGTGAGGACGCCCGCCCCATCGAGGAGAAAATTTCCGAGTTCGCCGCTCTCCCTGACGTGACCCTCACTCCCGAGGAAGTGCAGCGGGTTCTCGAGATCGGCAACAATGAAGGCTGCATGGAGCTGAAAGGCGCCAGCATCCGCCACGAGGGGCTCGATCCGCAGCCCGATCACTGGCCGATGCGCCCGGAACTTGAGCCTTTCGCCACCAAGTGGCACTTGAACCCGTCTTGGTAAGGGCCTTTAGTGCCCTCCGGGCGCGATCCAATTCCGTGTGAGCCCCGGTCAACCCGTTCCGGAACGGCGTTCCGGGGCTTTTGCCATCGCATGGAGAATCTCACCGACATCCAGAACCAGCCCGATTCCCGCAACCTCGCCATCGACCGCGTCGGGGTGAAGAATCTGCGTTATCCCCTCCGCATCCGGGACAAAGCCAATTCCGAACAAGGCACCGTGGCGACCATCTCCATGGCGGTCGATCTGCCCCAGCAGTACAAGGGCACCCACATGAGCCGGTTCGTCGAAGTGCTGAATTCCCACGGACCGGTTCTGGACGTGCACACGATATCCGGCATCCCCGCCGAGCTCCTCGATCGTCTCCATGCCCAGCAGGCGCACGTCGAGTTCCGCTTTCCTTTCTTTCTGAAAAAGCCCGCGCCCGTCACGAAACGCGAGGGCATGCTCGACTACGAGGTCATCTTCGATGTCGATGCCTCGCGCGAGCGCACGGATTTCACCGTCACCGTGCTCGTGCCGGTCACGACACTCTGCCCGTGCTCGAAGGCCATCAGCGCCCGCGGCGCCCACAACCAGCGTGGCATCGTCACCTACGCGGTGAAGTTCAGCGGGGAGCCCATCTGGATCGAGGATCTCATCCGCCTCGTCGAAAAATGTGCCAGTTGCGAACTCTACAGTGTGCTCAAGCGGCCCGATGAAAAACACGTCACGGAGCGGGCCTACGACAATCCCGTCTTCGTCGAGGATCTCGTGCGGAATGTCGCCGCCGCTTCGGAGGCGCAGGAAAAAATCAGCTGGTATCGGG
>JALRFZ010000730.1 GCA_023253615.1 Verrucomicrobiales bacterium
TGCGTCGCCGCATTGATGGAAAGAATCGATCATCCACGTTCAATAACTATTTGACCGACTACATGCCTGTGTTCCGTGGGCAATCACTCTGTTTCCAAGGCTGGACACTCGCGCCCATTTTCCATTCTGGTTTGCAACGGAACTTCCGATCACCCCACCCCGGCGCCCTTCCTCGCCGCGCGTTTCTTCACCGCTCCCGCCAACGGTACGCGGCCTGCGAATTCTTCCAAAAGTAAGCCTCCGCCGCGGCTTCGCCTTTGCCTTCGAAATACGCCTTCACGATCCCGATGACGGTCTCGTAGGGCGCGCCGCGATCGGAGACGGGCCAGTTGCTGCCGTAGATGAGCCGGTCAGGACCAAAGGCCTCCCAGAGCGTGTCGAGGATGGGCAGGTAATACCCGGGATCGGCCGGTGCTTTTCCCGGGTCGCCGCGCACGCCCTCCACGAGCGCCGAGACCTTGCAAAAGACATTCGGCAACGCGGCCGCGGCGGCGATTCCGGCTTTCCATTCTTCGGGCAAGGGCTGCGCCGCGTCGCCGGGATTGCCACAGTGATTGATGATGACAGTGAGATCCGCTTGTGCTTTTGCCAGGGTCGCGGCGATGCCGGGAGTGGCCGGTCCGCCATTGATGTCGAGGACGAGTCCCGCCTCCGCGAGCTGCTTCAGTCCGGCCACGTAGGCTCCGGAATTTTCCGGCAGCGCCGCCTTGGCCGAAGCGATGCGGATGCCGCGATAGAGCGGGTTCGCGGCGAAACGTTTCACGTGGGCGGCGAAGTCGGGCGCGGCGGGATCGAGATTCCCGATGATGCCGAGGAGCCGTTTGTCGTCGGCCGCGAGATCGAGGAGAAACTGGTTGTCCTCGACCCACGGACTCGCCTCGATCACGACTGTCTCGGTCACGCCATGCGGTCCGGCGACGGCCATCCAGTCATCAGGGAGGACGCGGCGATACAGGGGCGTGCCCTTTCCCGGCCATGGCACGCCTTCGGGACGGGTCGGGTCATAAAAATGGGTGTGGCAATCGATGATGCGGCCGGTCTTCGCGGCGTCGAGGGTGGTGACACCAGCGAGCGTGACGGCAGCGGAGGTTTTGAGGAATTTGCGACGGGAGGTCATGGGGGAATGGATTGACTTCAAGAAACTGGAGCGGCTTGGGTTTGAAAAGAAAAATGGCTCCCTTGATGACGGTGCGAGCGTTCGCCCTGCCAATTTCGTGCTACAGTCGGCGCGCGCCGCGATGAACCCCGCCCTCGAAACCCTCTTGCTTCCCTTCTCCTCCGAAGGCGGGATTCCCGTGCCCGGGCGTTGCCTCTTCCTCGGAGCCGAGGCCCATCCGCTGCTGCAGGGCTGGCAGAATCTCACCGCGGTGCAGCCGCACAAACCGCTCGCCGACGCCTGGCGTCGCGCGGGCTTCACCGCTCCGGTCGAAAGGGCCGAGGGACGTTGGCCGGTCGTGCTCCTCCTCCCCGGCAAATCGCGCGACGAGATCCTCGCTTCCTTCGCCCTCGCCCGCGACCACCTCGAGCCCGGCGGCACCCTCGTCGCGGCCGTGCCGAACACGCTGGGGGCAAGCCGCTTCGAAAAGGAATTCGCCCGCGCCACGGGATCGGTCCACTCGATCCAGAAAAACAAATCGCGCGTCTTCTCCGCGACCGACGACGGCACCTGGAACGAGGCGCTCTTCGCGGAATGGCGGACCCTCGGCGAGCCACGTCCCGTTCCCGGGACGAGCCACACGACGCGGGCCGGGATCTTCAGCCACGGCGAAATCGACGCGGGCTCGCAGTTTCTCGTCGCCCACCTCCCGGCCGACCTCCGCGGAAAAGTCGCCGATCTCGGCGCGGGCTGGGGTTATCTCTCCGCCGAGGCCCTCCGCCTCGCTCCCGGGATCCAGCGGATCCACCTCTTCGAGAGCGACAGCCGCGCCCTCGCCTGCGCCCGCACGAACCTCGCGGAGTGGGGCGATCGTCCTGTCTTCTCCTGGCACGATGTCACCACCGGAATCCCCGGCCACTACGACGTCATCCTGACAAACCCACCTTTCCACAGTGGCCGCGACACCGACGTCGATCTCGGACGTGCTTTTGTCACGAGCGCGGCCCGCGCCCTCGGGCGCACCGGACGCCTCTACCTCGTCGCGAACCGCCAACTCCCCTACGAGGCCGTCCTCAAGGCCGAGGGGCTAGGCTACGAACGTCTCGCCGAGGACAAGACCTACAAGGTGATCCTCGCCCGGAAACCCTGACAAACCACCCTTTCCCTTCCCATGAAACTCGTCCGTCTCCTCGCCAATCTCGGCTATGGCTCGCGCAAGGAAGTGCAGCGCGCCATCCGCGGAGGCGCCGTCACCGACCTCAATGGACGTGTTCTCGGCGAGAGCGAGGTGCCGCCGCACGATCGCATCCGCTACCGCGGCGAGCCGCTCGATCCACCCGCCCCGCTCGTAATCGCCTTGCACAAACCCGCCGGCTACACCTGCAGCACCGACGATCCCGGCCAGACCATCTACGAGCTGCTGCCTGAGCGCTTCGCCGCGCGCACTCCCGCGCTGAATCCGGTGGGACGCCTCGACAAAGACACGACCGGGCTGCTGCTCCTCACCGACGACGGACAGCTCCTCCATCGCCTCATCCATCCGAAGAAACATTGCCCGAAG
>JALRFZ010000744.1 GCA_023253615.1 Verrucomicrobiales bacterium
CAGACCGGAGCCGACGCCGGGGTGGCTCACGATGGCGACGCGGACCGCGTCCTGCTTTGTGATGAAACGGGATCGGTCCTCGATGGTGACGAGATCATGGCCATCGCGGCCCTTTCCATGATCCGCGCGGGCACCTTGAAAGAGAACACCCTCGTCGCCACGGTGATGAGCAATGCCGGACTCGACGAGGCGGTGCGCGCGGCGGGAGGCCGCGTCGTGCGTGCCGGGGTGGGCGACCGCTACGTCATCGAAGAGATGAAGAAGGGGGGCTACAATCTCGGCGGCGAGCAGAGCGGCCATTTCATCTTCCGCGATCACAACTCCACCGGCGACGGCATTCTCGCCGCCGTGCAGGTGCTGAAGATGATGCGTGAATGTGGTCGGACGCTGGGCGAACTGCGGCAAGTAATGACCAAGTTCCCCCAAGTGCTGCGCAACATCCGGGTCCGTGAGAGGCGACCCCTTTCCGAACTGGCCGCGGCGCCGCGCCTTGCGGCGCTCGAAGCCTCGCTGGGCGAGGCGGGCCGCGTCTTGCTGCGCTATTCCGGAACGGAAGCGCTGTTGCGGCTCCTCGTGGAGGGTCGCGACGCGGCCTTCATTGAAGCCGAGGCCGATGCCATCGCCGACGAAATCCGCGCCGAAATCGGAGCATGAACAAGCGAGGTTTTTTCATCACGGGCACCGATACCGGGGTGGGAAAAACCTGGGTGACGACGCATTGGCTGTGGCATCTGCGCCAGGCCGGAATCGACGCCGTCGGAATGAAGCCGGTCGAGTGCGGCGGCCGGGAAGACGGCATGGCGATCCATGCGGCCGGCGGCCCGGGTGTCTCGCTCGACGAGGTCAATCCCGTATCGCTCCCGGAACCCCTCGCTCCGGCGGCGATCGAGGGTGCGCCCCTTCTCGATCTGGATTCCATCCGCGCGGGATTCGAGGAGTTGGCGGCGCGTTACGATTTGGTTGCGGTCGAAGGCGCGGGCGGATGGGTCGTCCCGATCGACCGCGATCGCACCATGGCCGATCTCGCGGTGGCGCTGGGATTGCCGGTGATCGTCGTGGCGGCGAACCGGCTCGGGGTGTTGAACCATACCTTGCTCACGGTGCGTGCGATCGAGGCCTCGGGGCTGGAGTGCCGCGCCGTGTTTCTGAACGATCTCGACGAAGCGACGAAGCCGGGCGATCTTTCGCGCGACAGCAATGCCCGCGTCCTGCGCGATCATCTGCCGGGCATCCCCGTGATCGAACGCGACCCGGCGGCCTTGCTGGACCTGATCTGATTTCCCATGACCGGACTCACCGTGATCCTCATCCTGGTGGCTGCCCTCGCCGGCGCGGCGGCTGGATTTTGGTTCGGCCGGCAGGGACGCGCGGAGGTCGAGGTTCCGGCCCCGGTGTCGGTCGCGGACGAGCCGGAAGAGAACGACGATCCCACCGCGCCGATCACGCCGCTCGTGGAGATCGCCCGCTCACCGCACGACCGGCATCGCGATCTCGCGATCGGCAATTCGCTGGTGAAGAGCATTGATCTGCTCGACGTCGTCCTGCGCAGTGGCGAGCGCCAGAGCCAGGAGAGCCGGTTGGGCCAGCTCGCCTTGTTGAAAAGCGATTTCCAGGGGCTGCTCCCGGGCTGCTCCTATCGCGCCTTCTCCTATGAGGCCGGCGCGGTCGTGGATGGCGAAACACGTGCCCGCATCCAGATCGTCGGCGGACGTTCCGGCGATGGACCCACCCGCATTCTCAAGACGGTGCGCTGCGGTTATCTCTACGAACCCGGAGGCGGCGAAGACCCGGTCGTGATCCGCAAGGCCGAGGTGGAGATCGGTTAGGGTCTCGGCAGCTTGCGGAGGCGGAGCCGGTGCATCGTCCTGCCTTCGGCCAGCCACTGCTCTTCGAAGTCGGTCCTGGCGTAGAAGAAATCCCTTTCCTCCCAGGGCTCGCGGGCGAAAAAATCACAGCCTTCCTGCACCTCCAGCGCCTCGAGAAAATAGGGCTCGTCATCGGTCATGAAGAGCAGCTCCCCGTCGTCCTCGAGGAGCGAGTGGAGCGAGGCGAGGAAATCCATCCGGCACATCTGGCGCCGGGCGGCATGCTTTTTCTTCGGCCAGGGATCCGGGCAGAGAAAGTGGATGCGCGAGGCGAAGCCGAGGGGCAGCAGCCACCCGACCGCGTAATTCGAATCGACCCGCAGCACCCTGACATTCGCCAAATCACCCACCACCGACTTCCGGCTGACCTTGCGGACGCGCCCGAGGAGACGCTCCACGCCGAGGAAATTCCGGTCCGGGAAGTGGCTCGCCATGCGCGCGAGAAAGGAGCCGTCGCCGCATCCCAGATCGAGCTCGATCGGGGCATCACCGGGGAAAAGATCCTCGCGCCGGAGACGGGAAAACCAGTCGTCCGGATAGATCTCGTGGGGAAAGGGAAAGGGCTCGATCTTGGCCATCGCCGGGACTTTGGGGCCGACCACCCGGATGGTCAATCGCCGCGATTTTCAAAAGGGGCGCGGCTCAGGAATGCCCGGGCTTGCGCTGATGGATGCAGAGGGCGTTGCCATCCGGATCGAGAATGAAGGCCATGCGGCAGACGGGAGTATCGAAGGGCTCCATGTGGAAAACGACCCCCTGACCGCGGAGGTGGGCGATCGCGTCGTCGAAATCATCGACCTCCAGCCCGACCGAGCACCCCGAGGACGACGGCGCCCAGTCCGGGGCGCCGGATCCGATCGAGAGGGTGCCGTTGGCGATGTCGTATTCCGTCCACTGCATCCCGTCGGGTTCTCCGACCACCATCGTCGGTGCGAGACCGAGAACGCCCTCGTAAAAGCCGCGGGCACGGGCCATGTCGGTGACGGGATAACAACTGAAGGCGATTTCGGTGATTTTCATGGGATGGCTCCCGAATTTTGGCACTTTACAAGAAGTGTTCAAGTGATTATTCTCAAGATCATGAATGAAATCATCCGAGCGGAAGCGATTTCCCCGATGATCCACTGGATCCGCGGGGAAAAAGTGATTCTCGATCGCGATCTTGCCGTTCTCTACGGTGTCGAAACGCGGGCGCTGAAACAGGCCGTGAAACGAAATCCGGAAAGGTTTCCCGAAGATTTCATGTTCGAGTTGGTGGCTGAAGAACTCGACCACTTGAGATCACAAAATGTGATCTCAAGTTCCCATGGCGGTCTCCGGCACGTCCCCATGGCCTTCACCGAGCAGGGCGTGGCCATGCTCTCAAGCGTCCTGCGCGGCCCCCGGGCCATAGAGGTGAACATCGCCATCATGCGGACCTTTGTGCAATTGCGACGGCTCATGGACTCCAACCGCGAACTCGCCCAGCGCATCGAGGCGCTCGAGAACAAGTACGACGAGCAGTTCTCCGTGGTCTTCGAGGCGATCAAAAAACTTGTCGCAAGGGATGCCGCCGCTCCGCCGCAGCGGAGGATCGGATTCGCGGTGGAAGGGTGATGCGGGATTGGAGCTTGAGACCTCCGCCTTCCTCCATCAAGCCTCCGCCTTTTCCTCACCCGGCAGCTTCGGCGGCAGCGCGACTTTCGCCCGGGGCGGGCTCTTTCTGAAATGGCCTCCCTTCGAGGAGTTTTTCCATCCGAGGCGCAGCCATCTCACGAGGGCGGCGGCGAGCCAGAGGGCCCAGAGCAGCATGGCGAGCCGGTACCACCAGACCGAGATCGACGCGTAGCCGGGCTGCGGCAGATCGACCGGAGTGCGCGCCGCATACCAGACGAGCCGAGAGTCGCTCGAGCCGTTTCCGACAATGTACATCTCCGGATCGCCGAGCAGTCCGGACGAGGCGATGCCGATGAAAATGCCGATCGCGAGAAGGGTGAGGAAGATGAGGCCCGATTGGCAGAGATTGTAGGCCCACGAAGGCAACTGCTGGTATCCCTCCGCTCCCCGCCAACGCAGGAGGAAGAGCCACGCGACGACGAGCAGGGCGAGCACCACCGGCACCTGGGTGAGGCCGAGCGACAGCAGCATCCACTCGTGCAGGCGCAGTGGCGAGTCCGGCACCCGCGAGAGGACGAGGGCGGCGAGCAGGGCAAAGGCGAGCACGCCCCAGAAGCGGAACGCCGGTCCCAGGAGCGGTCCCTCCGACCAGAGCAGCCAGCGGTCGCGCGGCGGGCGGATCTCGGTGGTGACGTTCGCCGCCTCCACCGGCAGGGCGACGGCGTCGGCGAGGGTCCAGGTCCCTTCTTCGGTGGGCAAACGCCATTCCACGACGAGATTCTGCGAACCGGGCTTCAGCGGCACGACGACGGCTTCCCCGTCTTTCCGCACCGGGATGGAGCGCCCGTCATGGGTCAGAGAGGTCACCTCGGCACCCGCGGGCAGCCGGATCGGGAAATCCTCGCCGAGACTGGTGCGCAGGGAAAGGGTGAGGGTCGAGGCCATCTGGCGACGCCCGGGATTCACGGAGTGCGAAGCGGAGTCGATCGTCACGGCCGCACCCTCGACCGCTTTGGGACGCGAGATCGTGAGGGTCGCGCTCTCGCCCGGCCAAGGTTGCCAGAGCGGCACGAGCTGCCCTTCGAGGTCCTCGAAAAGTGGCGCGACGCCGGTGAAGGTGACGTTCCAGACCGGCGAGGCGATGAGCCGCCACTGCTCCGTCCAGGTATCCGCTTCACGAGTGGACAGGGTCAGGTCGTTGACCGGAGAGAGTTCACCCTCCCACGTGGCCTCGTTCTCATTCGGTGCGAGTCGGATTTCGATCGCCCCACCTTCGACGCTGCGGCCCTGGCTGACGACTTTTTCTCCGCTGAGCAGGGGCACGCGCACCGCCGCGGCCCGTCCGCCGGGCGAGAGCCGCTTCACCGTCGTGATGACCCGCCAGACGAGACCCAGCTCGATCTGTCGCTCCACGAGCAGGGCGTGTTTCGTATCGGGACGGTCGTAGGTTGCCGCGGCGGCCTCCTCGCGTCTGACCCGGGCAAAGAGGATCTGATCCTCGGAGGTGCCATCGGGCTTCAGACCGCTGACGGTCCAGCCCTCGGCGGCGACGCTGACGCGGCGCGGCTTCAGGGGGAAACCCCACTCCCATTCGGTGAGATCGCGGAGACGGCCTTTCACGGTCAGTTCATGGATGCCCGCAGACGGCAGCAACACCCAGAGATGGCCATCGCGGCGCAGGATCGTGGCCTCCTTCCCGTCGCCAAAGGTCGCACTCCCGGGAACGAGGGCGGCGAAGGTCACCGGCACCGGCGCGGCGCATCGGTCGGCGGCGTGGTAGGGAAGCGTGAGCGTGAAGGTCTCGCCTTCGAGCTTCAGATCGGCGGAGGCCAGGTCGGCGGCGCCGGGGAAGGTGTCGGGTGTCTCCGCGAGCCGGGATTTCAGCTCGTCGAGCAGTTCCTGATTCGGAAATTGTGCCTGCGCGTGCGAGGCCAGCGCGAAAAGAAGAATCCCTGACAAAGCCACCAACGCGGCGACGGGACTCGCGTCCGGAGCGGGGGCGGGCGAGTCCGCCTTTTCCGGGGCCGGCTCCGCGGGCGGTGCGGCCTTCCGTTTTTGCGTCAGCAACATCGCCGCGAGGAGGACGAGGCAGAGGATGCGGACGATGCCGAGAGGACGGGAAAAAGACGGAGGGATGAGGATGGGACGCACGGTCTGAGCGCTCGAGACCGGGCCGTCCCAGCCGAAGGTGATGGTGCGCCAGCTCCAGTTCGGCACGCCGGGTCCGGTCTGGATGACGGCCTTGGGGTCGGCTTTCAGGTTGTCGGCATCCTTGTAGAGCTTTTTCGCGGAGGATCGTGACGGCGTGGTCGAGGCCCCCATGTTGGAGAGGGCATCGACCGCTTGCTCCATCGGGGCCGAGGCGGGGAAGGCGGCGCCATCCCCGAAGTCATTGCGCCAACCACCAACGTTCGAGACGATCTCCAGCTGCGGAAAGATCACCGCCTGGATCTGGCGCGCGGCGAAGGGGGCGAGGGAAATCAGGAGGATGGCCGTGGCGGCCCACTTGCCTCCGTTCGCGAGATTCCGCCAGCGACCAGACGGGAGCACGGCGACCAAGGCGACGGGGATGAGCAGCAGGAGCCAGGAGAAACGCGGCGAGCCGGGCTCGTGATAGGCGAGGCCGAAGGCGGCGAAGGCGAGCAAAGCGGCGGCAAATCCCCGCAGTCGGAAAACGGCGAGGGTGAAGAGCAAGAGCAGAAAGAGATCGAGGAGCGACCATGAGGTGAGCCAGTCGCCGTTCGTGTAGTCGGCCCCGGGCATGGCGAAGAGACGGTAGCCGGGCGGCAGATGCAAGGTGGCGGAGAGCCGGTCGGCATCGGCCTGCCACCCCGTGGCCGGCAGCGTGCCGCCGGGCGTCTCGATGCGGCCGGTCGCGACCGCGTCGAGCGCCGGGCTGCGCACCTCGAAGCCGGGTGCGCCCCCATCGGGATTGTGGGTGATGAGCTGCGGCTCGCCGTTCACCGTCACCGATCCCAACAAATGCCCATCGGCTGCGTCAAAACGCCGGATTTCGCGGAGAGGTCCCGCGAGGCGGTCCTGGAACGTGAGCGCCTTTCCATCCTCGTCGAGCCAGAGCGAGCGTTGGATAGTGATCGGCGCGGCGCCGCGTTCGCCCGGTCCGCGGACGCGTTCGACGAGCTCGAAGGGAGTGCCGGTTTCCCAGCGATAGACGGGCAGAGAGCGCCACTCGTCGGGCATCTGGGTCTGGGCGACATCGATCTGGGGCAGCCCCGTGATCTCCGCCTGGCGGAATTCCGGACGTCCGAGAAAAGCGATCGCCTGATCGGCGACGGCGGGCGTCGCGCCTTCGGCAAAGGCGATCGATGCGGGAGAGTCGCTGCGGAAGGCGCGCAAGGTCACCGTCCAGCGGCCCGCGCGGACCTGGCTCTTCAACAAACCCGATTCATCGATCGCGACGGGCAGGGGCGACTCGACCGACGAGAGCTGCCAGCCGGTCGGCAGCACCGAGCCGAGCGTTTCCTCGCGGCTTTTCCCGGCGACGATCAGCTCAAGCCGCGTCTCGAACCAGAGAGGGATGCCATCCTCGAGCAGCGAGTGGACCTTGATCGAGAGGAAATCCTCGTCGACCGGCTCGTTCGTGGCCTGGCGCTGCAGCCACAGCGTGCCATCGGCGTCCCAGGATGGGGCGGCCTGGGCCTGGCCGTTGATCGAGAGGGCGAGCAGTCCCGTCTGGGGTGGCAACTTGATTTGCTGAGGCAATTCCGGCCATGAGAAAACGCCGGTGACCGTGCGGGTCCCGGATTCGACACGGATCGCGGGACGCCCGTCGCGTTCGACCACCGGGACGGGAGTGCCGTCGAGCTGCACTTCTCCGGGCCAGCGTCCCGCACTGCCAGGCAGCGCGAGCCAGATGCGGTCGAAGCTCTCGATGTCCATCGCAAAGGTCGCTCCGGTCGCGGTCGCTTCGAGCCGGAGTCGGGACGGCCAGAGGGCGAGGCGCGTGGCGGGATCATCATGCACCCTCACCGATTCGATTCCCGGCAGGCCCTGCGAGACCCATCCCGTCCAAGGCTTGAGGACGGAGGGGATTTGTTCCTCGTCGATGGGACCGAAAAAGACGGCCGCGGGCTCCGGGTCTCCCACGGGCCGGGCAGGGGGCGGATCGACCGGCAACGGAGCGGCGACATCCTGCGCCCACGAAGGATTCGTCAAAAGGGCGATGGCGAGCAGAGCGGGGCGGACGCGGTTCATGCCGCCATCGTGGGGCCATTCCCTTCGGAATTGCAAGCCCGGAGGTGTCCGCTTCCCGGGTCGCGGAGGGCGGCTCAATCCACGAAGAGAAACTCGTTCGAGCACAGGAGCGCCTGCGCGAGCTGCTCCCACGGCGAGAGCGGCGTCGTGGTGTCGGCGGGGAAATCGCGTTTCGCGTCCCAGGCCGGGCCGGGCTCCCCGCCGCCTGCGGGCGCGAGTTCGCGGAGCCGGATCTCCCAGAGGAATTGGTCGCTGTTGAGTCCGTCGCCGATGTCGACGAGGAAATCGATCGTTTCGCCCGCCTCGACGGCGATGGCGTCGACCTTGAGTCGGGCGGACTTCGCGTGCAACTCCGCCGACCCTAACAAACCCACTTTCGAGCTGACCAGGAACGCCCGGATCCCGTCGCCGGCCTTGGGTTCGTGGACGAGCTGCGAGTGGATCGCGATGGTCATCGCCCGTGGCGCGGTCCACCGGCGCACCGCGGCATGACGTCGGTCGTTCCCGGGATGTCCGCCCGTCGCGGTGAGCTGCACCCAGCCGAGCTTCGCGTCGGGCCAGGCCGCGCCGCCCTGCCAGGCGGTGCCGGTGAAATGGGGCAGCACGGTGAAGCCCGCGACCCGTTGCGCCATTTCATCGTAGGCCCCGAAGCCATAGCTCCAGTCCGGCGCGGTCGTCGTGGTCTCGGCCACGACCGGCGACGCGAGCGCCTTCACCATCTCCAGCGATTCGGAGACTTCCTCCGGAGACGGCTCGCGCTGCAAGGCGCGGCGGAAGATCGCCTTGACCCGGGCACCTTCGTCGCCGCCCGCGTTTTCCGCCACCGCGGCGAGGGCGCGCGACCGGTCGAGGACGAAGGGATGGTTCAGGAAAAACAGCGCCTGCTGCGGCACCGTCGTCTCGTTCCGCGCCGGGATGTGCAGGTCGGGATTGGCGAAGTCGAAGACGCGCAGCTCGCCGGGCACGAACTGGCGGTCGATGCGGCCGTAGAGGGCGCGGCGTTTCGCATAGGGTGGCTTGAGAGCCTCGACGGGCCGGCCGCCGAGGGTCGGATCGAGATCGCCCGCCGCCGCCATCATCGCATCGCGGAATTCCTCGTAGCCGAGACGGTGCGGATTCATCCGCCAGAGGAGCGTGTTCCCCGGATCGGCGGCCAAGGCCTTCGACCGCGCCACGGGATCGGCGGGACCGGAAGACGACTGGCGCCAGGTCTCCGAGGTGAGGATGAGCCGGTGCAGCTTCTTCAGGCTCCAGCCTTCGTTCACGAACCGGGCCGCGAGCCAGTCGAGCAGCTCCGGATGCGAGGGCGGATCGGCCCGCGTCCCGAAATCGCTCGGAGTGGCGACGAGACCCGTCCCGAAATGATGCGCCCAGACCCGGTTGACGATGACCCGCGCGGTCAGCGGATTCGAAGGATCGGCGATGGCGCGGGCGAGCTCGAGCCGTCCGCTGCCGGTCTCGAAGGGTTTTCCATTCCCGCCTGACAAAACACCCAAAAAACGCCGCGGCACTTTTTCACCGGGGTTCAGCGGGTTGCCTCGCAGGAGGATGCGCGGCTCGACCGGATGCGAACGATCCGCCAGGGCGAGGGCCGCGGGCACGGGCGGCGAGGCCTTGAGGATCTCCTGGTGGATCGCGTTCTGCAGTTTCCAGAGGGCGTTGATCGATTCCGTGTCGAAGAAGGTTTCAATGTTCACGACCCCGCCCTCGGGCACCTCGCAGGGCGAGCCGGGCCCATGCAGCACGGCGCGCAGCGCGGGGTCGTCGCCGCCCTCTTTCAGGACGGCGGCGTAACGCGCGATGACCCCGGCGAAGTCCTCCGGCGGTGTCGCGAAGGCCGCCGCGATCTTCGGATGGGCGCCGGAGACGGTGATCTTCGCGTAGTCCTCCGGCTTCGCGCCGCCGTAGGCGTGCCAGTGGCGGAAGACGGGATCGTTCCGCTCGCCCGCGTCGCGCAGGTAGTCGCGCCAGGCGTGGACGAAGGCGGGCAGCAGGTCGGTTTTCTGGAAGATCTGGTCGAAGCCGTCGGCGGGATATTTGTGCAGTTCGGTCTGGGCGGTCAGATAATCGGCGAGCCGCCCGCGGACGCGGTCGGCGGCTTCGATACGGAGTTTCGCGAGGGTTTCATCGTGGGCCTCGAGTCGCTCCGCATGGGCCTTCCAGAAGGCCTCGTCCCCGCCCGTGCCGAAGGTCACGAGTCGCTCGACGCTGCTGTCGAAGACGCCGTGCAGCGCGTAGTAATCCGCCGCGGGGATCGGATCATACTTGTGATCGTGGCAGCGCGCGCAACCCACCGTGAGGCCGAGCATGCCGCGCGTCACGACATCGATGCGGTCGTCGATGATCTCGTGTTTCACCCCGAGGAAGCGGCGCCCGATCGTGAGAAAGCCCATCGCCGCCTCGTCGCCCGGCCGACGGTCCGCGATCTGGTCGGCGGCGATCTGGAGCATCAAAAAGCGGTCGTAGGGCAGGTCCTCGTTCAACGCCGCGACGACCCAGTCGCGATAGGTCCAGGCATGCGGCCAGTTCTTTTCCTCGCGGGCGTAGACGTAGCCCTTCGTGTCCGAATACCTCGCCACATCGAGCCAATGCCGCGCCCAGTGTTCGCCGTAGTGGGGGGAGGAAAGGGTCTGATCCACGATGGATGACCAATCGGAGGGAGTGATCGGTGAACGGTCATCGGTAAACGGTTTTTCCGGTCCACTGATCACCGAATACCGATCAGCGATTGCCGACGCGGGCGGCAGGCCGGTCAGCGTGTAGGAAAGGCGGCGCAGCAACGTCCGGGCATCGGCCGCGGGGGAAACGGCGAGCCCTTCCTTCGCAAGTCGCTCGCGGATGAAGGCATCGATGGGATGTGCGGCGCCGGCCGGGACGGCGGGCTCGAGGACGGGTTGGAAGGCCCAGTGATTCTTCGCGGCGGTGGCGCGGTCCTCGGCCGAAGTGACGGTGGCTTCGGCGGGCCAGGGCAGACCGAGGGCGATCCATTGCTCGAAGGCATCGGCGAGACGGGGCTCGAGGACGCAGGCGGCGGGCGCGGTCGAGCGTCCGCGGATCACCCTGACAAAACCACCTTCCGGGACGAGTGGTGCGATGGCCTCGCGCGCATCGAGCCGCACCCCGCCGTCGGATTTCTCCGGTCCGTGGCAGGAGACGCAGCGGGTCGCGAGGACGGGACGGATCCGCGTTTCGAAAAAGGCTTCATCCTCCGGGTTCACCGCCGCGGAGAACGGCATCATCAGCCACGACGTGGCGAGGCTGACGGCGATGGATCCTGCGGGAAACCTCATGGAAAAAACGGATGATCCCCATTCTATCGTTTTACCGTCGGCACGACCAGTCCTCCGCTACCCGCGAACGAGTATCGCCACCCCGCGAAAGCGCCCCGGCGGCTCCATTTGAGGCTTGCTCTCCGCCGGGTTTGCCCGCTCTAATCGGCGACTGCCCGCCCATGCCCCGCCGCCTCTTTGTTTTCCTTCTTTGTCTTGCCGTCCCCGGTCCGGACATCGGCGCGGCCGAACCCGTCCGCGTGCCGTGGACGACTTCGAAGATCCAGGGATCGCCCGAGCCGGCCCGGCCCTACACGGCCGAAGCCGCCTATCCGGGGCTCGTGACCGACCAGGGGCTCGAGCTCGTTTCTTTCGGCGGTCGCTTTTATCTCGTCGAGCGGGGAGGGAAAATCCGGTCGTTCCCCGAGTCGGGCGATGGCTCGGACGCCGATCTCTTCGGGGATCTGAAAGCCGGCCGCGAAGGCTTCACCAACGCCTACGGACTGGCCTTCCATCCCGACGCCGCGCGGAACCGCACCGTCTTTCTCACCTACACGATCGGGAACGATCTCGACGACGGCACGAAGCTCTCGCGTTTCCGTTTTTCCGAGAGCGATCCACCGCGGCTCCTTCCCGAAACCGAGGAGATCCTCCTCACCTGGCGCAGCGGCGGACACAACGGCGCGCATCTCCGGTTTGGTCCTGACAAACACCTCTACATCTCCACCGGCGACGCCACCGCGCCGTCTCCTCCGGATGGATTGAAGACCGGTCAGGACAATTCCGACCTGCTCTCCGCGATCCTGCGGATCGATGTCGATGCGGCCGACGCGGGCCTGCCCTACCGCATTCCGCCGGACAACCCCTGGGTGGGAATCCCGGACGTCCGGCCCGAGATCTGGGCTTTCGGTTTCCGCAATCCATGGAAGATGAGCTTTCACACCGACGGCCGTCTCTGGGTCGGCGACGTCGGGTGGGAGCTCTGGGAAATGATCCATCTCGTCGGCAAGGGCGGGAACCACGGCTGGGCCGCGATGGAGGCCTCGCAGCCCATCCTGCCCGAACTCGCGAGCCCGCTCGCCGCCGTCACCGCGCCCGTCGCCGCGCACGGGCACACCGAGGCCGCCTCGATCACCGGCGGTTATCTCTACGAAGGCCCGCGCCTGCCCGGGTTGAAAGGCGCCTACGTCTACGCCGATTACGAGACCGGCAAGATCTGGGCGATCTGGCACGACGGGACGCGCCTCGTCCGTCACGAGGAAATCGCCGATACCGCCCACAAGATCGTCACCTTCGGGCGCGGCGGCGATGGCGAACTCTACTACCTGCACTACGGCAATCCCGGCTCGATGCATCGCCTCGTCCCCCATCCCGACGCGGGCCGGCCCTCCTCCTTCCCCCGCCGCCTCAGCGGGACGGGTTTGTTCTCCGACACCGCGAAGGGGATCCCCGCCGACGGCGTCCACGAATACCAGGTCGCCGAGCCGATGTGGGAGGACGGCGCCGTCGCGACCCGCTGGATCGCCCTCCCTGACAAAACCACCATCACCGCGACGCCGGGCGCGAATCCCGCTTCGGTGATCTGGCCGCGCGATGCCGTGCTCGCCCGCACCGTGAAGATCGGTCCGCGTCCGGTCGAGACACAGATCCTCCATTTCGACGGCGGGGACTGGAACGGCTATTCCTACCATTGGAACGCCGACGGCAGCGACGCGGAGCTCGTTGGTCCCGCCGGGGCGGAGATCGAGGTGCCCGCGGCGGGCTGGAAAGGCGGCACCCGCTACCGCATCGCGAGCCGGGCCGAGTGCCTGCGCTGCCACACGCCCTGGAACGGCTTCGCCAATGGCTTCCAGCCGGTGCAGCTCGCGGGATTCCCCGCCTTCCCAGGCCAGCCCGCGCGCGAGACGGCCCTCGCCCTCGCGCTCACCGACGCGACCTGGTTCGAGCGGGAAAAGAGCGGACGCCTCCTCGCGAGCCGCGGCCCCGGACCGGTCGAGACGCGGGCGCGCTCGTGGCTGCATGCGAACTGCGCCCATTGCCACCGTCGCCATGGCGGCGGCAGCGCCCCGCTCGAGGTGAATTTCGACCGCCCCCTCTCCGAGGCGGCCCTGCTCTGGCAGAAACCGACGCGGGGCGACTTCTCCCTGACCAACGCCCATCTCATCACTCCGGGCGAGCCGTCGCAATCCGTCCTGAATTACCGCATCGCCTCGATGGGGAGCGGCCACATGCCGCCGCTCGGTGCCCGCGAGATCGATGACCGCGCCGCCGCCCTG
>JALRFZ010000748.1 GCA_023253615.1 Verrucomicrobiales bacterium
CGCGAGGGGGCGGGTAAGGGGTGAGGGGAAGGATCTCATGAGGAGAGATTTTCTTGTTAATTACAATAAATATAATAAATACTGATGATTTGCAAGAGTTTCCCTTCTCCCAAACCCATGCATCTCGCCACGTCGTGGAGGGGGGGGCGTCCTCCGTCCTTGCTTTCCCGTCCCAGGTCTCAGAGGTAGAACGGGGCCATGCGCCGCCAGGAATACCCTTCGTGCGCCCGGCCATCCCACCAATGCAGCCCGTGATGGACCCCTTTCTCCGAGAGCGTGCGGCTGACGTGTTGATTGTCGTCGCGGAACGGATCCTCCCGGCCGATCACCAGATCGATCTCCATGCGCCGGAGGTGATCGAGTTGATCCGGGTCGTTCAGATTCGGGAGGAAATGGGAGGGCGTATGAAAATAGACATCCTCGTTGTAAAACCCCCCGAAGAGGTTTTCAAAGCACTCGACCTGCAGCGTCAGGTCGTAGCGGCCCGAGAAGGCGCAGAGTTTGCGGAAGAGATGCGGATGACGGAAGGCGATGTTCGCGGCGTGATAGGCTCCGAGGGAGAGTCCGTGCGAGATCGTGCATTCGTGACCGTTCTTCGCGGCCATCAGCGGCATCACCTCGTTGAGGACGTATTCCTCATACCGGATGTGGCGGCGGATGCGCTCTACCGGGTCGATCCAATTGGCGTAGACGCTCTCGCGGGCGTAGCCATCGACGCAGAAAAGCTGGAGGTGGCCACGGACGATTTTCTCGGAGAGGCCGTGGTGCATCCTCAGATTCTCATACTCGCGGTGGTCGCCGTCGCGGGTGGGGAAGACCAACACCTTCGCCCCGGAGTGGCCGATCACGAGGAGGCCCATGTCGCGCCCGACACGGTGGCTGTACCAGGAATGGTGTTCGAAGTGCATCGCGCCCGGGTGATCTCCTCCGTCAATAAAGGTAAAGGAATCATCCGGCGGAGAAAGCAGGCCTTCGTTACATTAACGAAAAGAACCGCTGCCGCTCCAGGGAAAGCCCGGCCTGCTGCCGCTCGCGGTCGGCGTATTCGAAATGGCCCGCATCGAGGATGAAAAGTTCGCGGGGGCCCCCGAGGGCATTGTAGATCGCGAACTGTCCCGGGGGCGCGACATGGGGGTCGAACCGTGCCGCGGCGACGTGGACGGGCACGGAGATGTGCCGTGCGGCGGTCGCGGCATCGTGGTAGGAGAGCGTGGCGAGGGCTCCACCCTTGCGCTTTTCGTAGGCGATGATGGCGGCCCCGCTGCCGACCGTGGGCAGCGTCATCCTCAGCGGATGGTGCCCGAAGGTCGGTACTTCCAGTTGCGTGCGCGCGACTCTCGGATCCCAGGGCGTGGCGAGAGCGGCGACGCCGCCACCGAAGCTGATTCCGAAAAGGCCGATCCTGCCCTCCACCCCGGGAAAAAGCTCCAGCATGGCGGAGACCGCGAGCCATACATCCTCCGTGCAGCCTCCCACGATGTAGCGGTCGCGGTCGTTGATGTGATGGAGCACGTGCCAGTATGGCTCCGGAGAGATCGGCGAACGTCGGCTCAGGGAGATGCCGCGGAGGCAGGGAAAGAAAATGACCGTCTCTTCAAAACTCATCGAGAGATCGGGGCCATCGATGCCTCCATAACCATGCCCGAAGACCAGGCCCCGCCGGATCGTCCCCTCCCTTGGGATCAGGGCCCATCCCCGGATCGGAAAGTCGCCGGTCGAGACGTAAGACAATTCCGCGACTTTCCATTTCGGGTGGGAGCCGGGGAGCTCGACCAGCTTCGGACGGGCGTTCACCTCCATCGCCCGTGAATAGCGGTTCTGCCAGAATTCCGCAAAATCGCCCGGTGCTTCGGGAGGGGAAATCGCGAGGAGTCGGTCGAGATCGTAGCCGTAGGAAGGATCGAAGGAGTAGGAATGCGTGAACGAAGGAGACATGAGTCCCGGCCAAGTCGGAGTGTCGGTGAGGTGATTCCCTAGGCGCGGGCAGCCCGGATGGCAATCGCGAAGTCGGGCAGGCGCGCCAAGACCGTCAGCCTCCGCGCACGCTTGCGCCGGGAACCCACTGCGGCGGAATCATGATCTGACGCGGCACCACTGGCACGCCGCGCTCGTGCTGGGAAAGCTGGGTCACGATCAGGTCCACCGCCGAGGCCGCAAGGTGGTCGCGGCGCTGGTAGATGCCGGCGTAGCCCCGCATCGACGGGGTCCAGTCGTGGACGACGAAGCCGATGTCCTCAGGCACGCGCAAACCCAGCCGGGCGAGCCACTCGGGCACATGGGTGTCGAAGGAAATGAGAACGTCGGGTTCGTTCTCCTTCATCCATTGGGAAAAGGCCGCGAACCCGCGCTCGATGCGGTTGTGCGGCAGCAACAGCAGGGGAATGCGGTCCGTTTCCGGGAGACTCTGCTGGAAGTGAAAGAGCCCACCGCTGTAGCCGAACTGCGAGCGGTTCACGATCCACTTCGTCACCGCCACGCCGATTCGGCGATAACCGAGGGCACTCAGCTCCTCCGCCGCGGTCTGGATGCCGAGGGTCATGTTGCCGGCACACATGTGGAGCGCCGGCTCGCGCATCGCGTAACCGAAGGCGACGGCGGCAAAGGGCGCATAATCGACCTCGGCACAGAGAAGCCGGGTGCTTTGGGGAGAAACGATCACCGCCTCGATGCCGCGGGCATGAAGGACCTTGCCGAGTTTTTTGGGAGTAAGCCCATCTCGGCCGAGCCAGAACTCCTCGACCTCGTAGCCGTGGCCGCGGGCGCGTTCCCGGATCGGTTCGAGCGACACGTATTGGTAGGAAGGGCTGAGCAGATCATCGCCCGGGACATACTCGCGGATCACGGCGATGACGGAGCGGAACTTCACCGTCTTGCGCGAGCGCACCCGCTGCATGAGCCGGGCGAGATCGGGATCGGGTTGATAACCCATCGACTCCGCCAGCGCGAGGATGCGCTCCCGCGTCGCCGCCGCGACCCGAGCCTCGCCGCGCAACGCACGCGAGACGGTCATCACGGAGACACCCGCGGCGCGGGCGAGGTCGTGGAGGGTGATGGGGGATCG
>JALRFZ010000792.1 GCA_023253615.1 Verrucomicrobiales bacterium
TTATTTTTTTCACAATAAAAATTATTTTCAGGATAAAAGTTTTTTATTTCTAAAAATAAAATATGTGATAAAACTCCAATAATAATTCCTAAAGCTGTGGATAAAATTACACACCACCAACTGACAGCATTCCTGTGGATAACTTTATATTCACTCATTTTTTATTTTCCTCGTCTTTTTGATATTGTTCATACATTTTGTCTAATTCAATTTCAGGATCGAAATAATCCTCTACATATTCAGGGATGCCTTCAAAATCATCCACCTCAACAATTCTAAAATCATCAGGATCAGAAAGTCCGGCGCAGCCCGCGATCTCGAGATCGGGGACATGGCTCTTGAGGATCTCCAGGCAGGCGAGGCCGTGGACGTAGAGAGCCGGCTGGCAGATCGAGGTCCGTGTCAGCTCGGCGGCCGGACCCTCGAACATCTTTTGCGTCAGGGAAAAGCCCGGTCGGGCCGAGCCGAGCTGCGCGTCGGCCCGCTCGAAAAGCCCGCGGACGGAGTCGAATTTCTCCGCGAGGTCGCGGCCCATCCCGACGGTTTGGGCCCCTTGTCCGGCAAACATCAATACAGCTCTTTTCCCCATAATCGTGGGCGCTACTCAAGCCTTGATCAGGTGGGGGTCAACGGGTTTTTGGAGGGTGGTCCGGCCAGCTCCATGGCCTGGTGTGCGATCCCCGCCTCCTCGAACCCCTCACCGCAGACCACGAAACCGAGTGACTCGTAAAACGGGATCGTCGGCACCTGGGCGTGAAGATGGGGCCGGGGCAGGCCGAGTTCGCGCGAGGCGCGCAACACCTCCGCCATCAAGGCGCGGCCGATGCCTTTCCCCCTCCACGAAGACAGCACCGCGACCCGTCCGATGCGTCCCGAAGGCAGGAGCCGCGCCGTCCCGATCGGCTCGCCGTCCGGAGCGAGGGCGAGAAAATGCCAGGCCGTCGCATCGTGATCGTCGAGCTCGATGGACTCCGGCACACTCTGCTCCAACACGAAGACTTCGCGACGCACGGCGGCGAGGAGAGGCCGGCTTTCGACCCAGGAAACACGCGAGACGCGCGGGAACGGGATGGCGTCGTCGTCCATATGGGCGGAGAGTCGGTAGGGTCAGGTCGCCGGGATGACCCTCTGCAGTCCGAGGGTCAGGACGAAGGCGGCGAGGCAGGCCACCGCCGCGAGCCAGTCGGCGAAGGCCACCACCGAAGCGTCGAAAAAGGCGATGCCCGCGATGGCGAAGGCGATCCCTTTCGGCACGCGCTCGGCGAGCGCCCGTCGCATGATCACGAGCCAGGCCCCGACCCCGAGCACGCCCACGGCGGCCACGGCATACCAGAGGATTTCCTGGGGCACCGTGCGGAAGACGAGCAGGGGGAAAAGCACCGGCAGCATCAGCATCAACCCCGGCAACCGGGCCAACACCGGGGGCGCGGCGAGGTGCTCCTGCCGCGCCGCGAGCGTCAATCCCGCGATGTAGATCACCACGCCCGCAGAGATGACGAGGATGGTCGCCGGCACTTCGATCGATCCCGTGTGGGCCGCCACCGCCCCGCCCGCACCGATGTAGACGAACGCCCGGCAGAGCCCCATGACCAGCACCGAGCCCGCCCAGCGTTTGTGCAGCCAATTGTAGAGCAGCACCGCCAGCACCAGTCCGCCCGCGAGGAGGAGCGGCACCGAGGTCATTCCCGCCAGCACCGCCACGCCCGCGATCATTTCGATCGAGCCCGTCGCCCAGACCGCGCCATGGCCGATCCGGCCCGCGGGGATGGGGCGGGACGGAGCATGCGCCCCGTCCCACGCGGCATCGAAGGCGTCGTTCAAGGTCATGCCGGCGATGTAGATCAGGCTCATGCCGAGGACGATCCAGGCGAATTCGCCCGTCCATCCTCCACCCGAGAGGAACCAACCCGTTGCGACATTGGTCCACACCGTCGGCAGATTCGAGACCCGGCCGAGGATGAAAAGGGTGCGGAGCAGGGAGAACAGGACCATGTCGGGGGGGATTCAGGGGGTGCGGCCCGGTGCCGGTCAATCCGTTCGCGAGGTCTCGCGATGGCGGCGGGGCAGGGCGCGGAATTTCCGTTTTCCCCAGGCCACCGTCGCATCGACCAGAGGGAGGGCGGTGCGCACGCTCTTGCGCACCTCGCCGTGGAGCCGCCGGTAGTCGTCGAGCAGGCGCATCAGATCTTCTCCCATGGCGGCTCCCGGAAAAAGTTCGCCGCTTTGCTCCGGAGCGAGGTCGAGGCCGGGTTGCACCGTCTTTTCGTCGAAGGCCGCGCCCACATCCCGTTGGCTGAGGAGGAGCCGGTGCCTTCCCGGAGCCTTCGTCCCGCACGCATCGAGAAACCAGGTCGGCGATCCTCCCGCGTCGGCGTGGAGCAGCTTGAGGAGTTTCCGCTCGAGATTCCAGAGATCGCGCAGCATTTCCTCCTTCACCTGCAGGGTGCGCAGGCGCACGATCGTGCGGAGAAAGGCAAGGTAGGCCTCCGAGTAGCCCGCGCCGGGAAAGACCGGCAGTTCAAAGGTCGATTGCAGGCGCGACAACTCACGGGACGACCGGTTCAGGGCTCGGGCCATCTGGTTGAGGGTGTGCATGCGTCGGCCAGTGTGTCTGCTGCCGCCGGGCTTGCCAAGCGGGAAAGTGCCCTCATGGCGCCCCTCCGCGCCACCCATCGGTCGCGAACAACCACCGGAAACGAAAAAGGCGCCCTCAGTGAGAGCGCCCCGAAAAGACAAAACAACCCCGCAAGGATTCGAACCTTGACAAAGAGAACCAAAATCTCTTGTGCTACCGTTACACCACGGAGTTAAGTGGACGGTATCTGGAAATCCCGTCGAATCAAGTCGTCGGGACGTTTTTTTCGTTTCTCGTCGATTCCGTGCCATTCCACCGGGGAGAAGGCGGGCGCAAACAGGGCATGGACGAGCGCCCCGGACCTTTTTATCATCCCCCTCCTACCCATTGCCACCCATGAAAACCCACCGAATCATCCTCGCCGCCGCGGCCCTCGCGGCCCTGGCCTCGCCCCTCGCCGCCGCGGAGGGGGAATGGATTTCCCTCTTTGACGGGAAAACTCTCCAAGGCTGGAAACCCTCCACCCTCGGCACCGCCAAATACACCGTCGTCGACGGTACGATCCACGGCGAGACCGTCGAGGGCAGCCCGAACACGTTCCTCCTCTCGGAGCAACAGTTCGGCGATTTCGAGCTCGAGTTCGAGGTGAAGGTCCACGACAGCCTGAATTCCGGCGTGCAGATCCGTTCGCGCGAAAAGACCGAGGCCGATCTCGCCTCGACCGGGAAGGATGGAAAACCCGCCACCGATCTGGCCCGGTTCTTCGGCCCCCAGTGCGAGGTGGAGGCCTCTCCGGGCCAATCCGGCTACATCTACGGGGAAGCCACTGGCCAAGGCTGGCTTTCTCCCGAGCCCCAGCAAAAGCCCGAGGCTTCCCATTCCCACATGAAAAACGGCGAATGGAACACCTTCCGGATCGTCGCCAAAGGGGCCCGGATCCAGACTTTCATCAATGGACAGGCGGTCGCCGATCTCATCCACGAGGAGGTCTACAAGACCCATCCGAAAGGCCACATCGGCCTGCAGGTCCACGGGATCAAGAAGGGCACCGGCCCCTTTGATGTGGCCTGGCGGAATCTCAGAATCCGGGAAATCAAGTAATCTTAAATGGTTTCATACGCAAGAAAGGCGTAATTTTTCTTGCCGAACCCCCCGGAATCCCCTAAAAACGATTTGTGATAGCGAGGTCGCGTCCACTTTCGGGCATACCTTGCTTGATCTTGTAAGGAGGAGGGCCCTGGTGCCGCGTAAGCGGCACCAGGGTTTATTTTTGGATCCGGAGGAGGGTGGATCCACCTTCTCTTGTCTCCCGGGGCGCCCTTGTGACGTGGTTTTTTGTCAGGGTGAAAAAACGGGGCGCGGGATCGCATCCAAGGAAGGGTGCTGCGGGAAAAACCTGATTTTTCAACGCGATTTGCCCGGCAAGGCGGGTTAGATTCTCCGTCCGGCGCGCGTCGCGACGGATCCAGACATGAGTGACATCGCCACCAACCGCAAAGCCAAGCGCGACTACCACATCACCGACACCTACGAGGCCGGGATGGAATTGCTCGGCACCGAGGTGAAATCGATCCGTCTCGGGCGGGTCAACATGAGCGAGGCCTACGCCCGCGTCGACAAGGGGCAGGTCTGGCTCTACAACTGCGACATCCGGCCCTACGAGCAGGCGAGCCATGAATTCCACGCGCCCCTGCGGCACCGGCGCCTTCTTCTCCACAAGCGCGAGATCCGGCGGATGGCGGCGATCACCGAGCAGCAGGGGCTGACGATCGTGCCGCTCCGGCTCTATTGGAAAAACCGCCGGGTGAAGATCGAGATCGGGATTGGACGCGGGAAGGACCAGCGCGACAAACGTCATGATCTGAAGGAAAAGATCACGAAGCGGGAGGTCGACCGCGAGATCGCCCGATTCAACCGCTGAGGCCTCGACACGAGTCGCGCGACCGGCCGGCGACGAAGTCGGTTGACTGTCCTCGCGATTCCCGTTCATTCCGGGAGATTTATGGGATCCACCTTTGGTCATCTTTTCCGCCTTTCCACCTTCGGGGAATCCCACGGAGGTGGGGTCGGTGTCGTCGTCGATGGTTGTCCGCCCCTGATCCCGCTGACCGAGGCCGACATCCAGGTCGATCTCGATCGCCGCCGCCCCGGCCAGAGCGAGGTGACGACGCCGCGCAACGAGGCGGACGAGGCCGAGATCCTCTCCGGCACTTTCGAGGGGCTGACCCTCGGGTCTCCCATCGCCGTGCTCGTGCGGAACAAGGATCACCGTCCCGAGGCCTATTCGGAAATGGCGGAAAAATTCCGTCCCTCCCACGCCGATTATACCTACCAGGCCAAATACGGCATCCGCAATTGGCAGGGCGGGGGGCGTTCGAGCGCCCGCGAGACGATCGGCCGCGTCGCCGCCGCCGCGATCGCGAAGAAGGTGATCGCCGCGCAGTTCGCTCCGGATCTCGAGATCCTGCCGTATGTCGAATCGATCGGCACTCTCAAGGCGGAGGTCGATACCGCCACGGTGACGCGGGAAATGATCGAGTCGAACATCGTCCGCACGGGCGATCCGGACTCGGTCGAGCCGATGATCGATCTGATCAAGAAAGTCCGCGGCGAGGGAAATTCCGTGGGCGGCGTCGTCGCCTGCGTCATCCGCAACGTCCCGGTCGGGCTGGGCATGCCCGTCTTCGACCGTCTCGAGGCCGATCTCGCCAAAGCCATGCTGAGCCTGCCGGCGACGAAAGGTTTCGAGATCGGCTCTGGTTTCGCCGGTACGCGGATGACCGGGCGCGAGCACAACGACGCCTTCCGCATGCAGGAAGGCCGCGTCCGCACCGTGACGAACCGCTCCGGCGGCGTGCAGGGCGGGATCAGCAACGGCGAGGATCTCTTCTTCCGCGTCGCCTTCAAGCCCACCGCCACGATCATG
>JALRFZ010000796.1 GCA_023253615.1 Verrucomicrobiales bacterium
GACGCGGCAGGAGCATCGGCCGGTTCCGGGAAGGAGCGCGGTGCGCCCGGGGTGGCGGGGTGGACGGACAACGGTGACGCGGGCGGTGCCACGGAGCGACATCACGGTTGCCGCGGCTCCGGACCAATGAGCCCGAGCCCGCTCGGCACCGACTCCGGCTCGAGATGGCCGAGCCGGCTCGCGCTCGGAGCGGTCAGGGAATGGAGAAACGCGAGGAGCAGGTCGATCTCGCGATCGTCGAGACGTGGCAGCGGACGCAAGGTTTTCGAAAGGGTGCGCTTCACGTCGCGACGGACGAGTTCTTCATCGTGCACCGCTCCGCGGAATTCCGGCTCGAGCTGCGAGGCATCGTATTGATCGAGCGATCGCTCGGGATTGAGATGATGAAGCACCGCCGCTTCGAGGGTGGTGTAGGCTCCGTTGTGCATGTAGGGCGCGGTGAGGGCGACGTTGCGCAAGGGCGGCGTGCGGAAGGCGTACTTCTGGTCGAGTCCGGCGTTGCTGCGGTGCGCGATGCCGAAGTCGACGATCTCCACCGGATCGGGACCGGGGCCGATCGGGATGATGCCGATGTTGTGGGCGAGCTGGTCGGTGAAAAGCTTTCCGGAATGGCAGGCGGCGCAGCGGGCCTTGGTATAGAAGAGCTCCGCCCCCTGGCGCTCGGTCTCGCCGAGGGCCGCGTCATCTCCGGCGAGGAAGCGGTCGAAAGGACTGTCGAGCAGGGTGAAGGCATCGATCTCGAAGGCGGCGATCGCATTCGCCGCGTGGGCGAAATGGAGCGAGTCCACCGGCGTCTCCGGGTAGGCTTTCACGAAGAGGTCGCGGTATCCGGGAATGCCGAGGAGGCGGTCCATCAAAGCGGCCCAAATCTCCTCCTCGTTTTGTCCGAGGATCTGGCCGACCTCGTTCGTCTCGCCGGTGATACCGGTCTCGCCCTTGGCACCACGCATCTCGTCGTCGGAAAGCACCGGCATCATCGCTTGCGCGGCGAGGAGGTTTTCCACCTGCGGCGGCATCACCACCTGATAGAGACCGGGACTTTTGGCAATCCGCATCGCATTCACGGCGAAACCGCCGTCTTCCTTGCGATGGGCACGGCTATCCCAGAACATCGTCGTCCACGCGGGATCGCCGCGGTTGAAAAGATCGGGTGAATTCCGCGGAGTGAATCCATGGGGTGCCCCGCCGCGCTTGAACCCGGTCAGGACTTTCTCGCCCTCCGCCACCTCGACGAGACGGAATCCCACGGGCAAACGGCGGTCGCCGTCGACATAGGAAAGCGTGCCCACGGCGCGCGCACGGCCATCGGCGGTCGCGGTATCGGGATGATGACAGGTGGCGCAGGAGACATCGCGATTGCCGCCGAGGACGGGATCGAAAAAGAGCGCGCGCCCGAGCTCCCACTTCGCCGGATCCCGCGGCGGTGGCGGAGCGAGCGGCTCGACGCCGTTGGCCGCGAGGATTTCACGCAACCCGGCGACAGTCACCGCCGGTGGATCGGAGAGATCACTCGCGACCATGGCGGACACCGGCACGCCCGTCAGAACTGCGGCTAGGCGAATGAAAACTCCGGCGCGTCGTCTCATGGTTTGGTCGTTTTGTCGGGAATTTCGAGCACCAGGGGGCCGCTCTCGCCTGCCGCGATCTCGCGCGTCGTGGTCCGGCCGTCGGGCCAGCGGATCTCGAGAGACGCGTGTCTCCCCGGGATACGGGCGAAATGGACCGCGGGATCCGACCGGGTCAGGTAACTGCCTCCACCGGTCAGTTCGCGGACCTGCGGAGGCAGGCCCTCAAGCCGAAGGACGAGGCGGGTGCCGAGACCATCCGGATTGCCGCGGGGCCCGGCGACCCGCACCGCAAGCGGAACGTTCGCGCCCCCTTCCGCGTCGGCCGGTCTCTGAAGAAAGAGCTCGGGACGGTCGTCATTCACGCCGGCGAGGAAATCGGGCCGTCCATCGCGGTTCACGTCGCTGGCTCCGAGGCTCTTCGCGTCGCCCGCCACGGCGAATCCGCTCTCCGAGAGCGGCTCGGCGCGGAAGAGATCACCGCCGTCGCCTCCGGTGTTGAGGAGCACCTGGCCCAATCCCATGGCCATTTCCCCGATCTCGTCGGTCGGCTGGAAATGATTGTGCACCATCACGAGATCGAGCCGCCCGTCGAGGTCGAGGTCGCGCAGGGCGATGCCGAATCCGGGCGAGATCTGGGCCATGCGCGGCAGCGGATGCCTCGTGAAGCGTCCGCCGCCGTCGTTGAGGAAGACCGAGCTGTCCATGCAATTCGCCTGGATGCGGAGGGCCGACTGGAGCTTCTCGAAGGGATAAATGTCAGGCAACTCGAGACTCGCGTAGTTGTGATAGGTCTGGAGGCGGTCGGCGACCGAGGGCATCGCGAAGAAGGCATCGTGGAAGGTGGCGCGGGGATGGATCTTCTTCTTTCCACCCTCCTCGCTGAAGTAGGCTTCGACAATGTTGCGGTAACCGGAATCGTCGAAGTCCTGATAAAAAAGGAGTTCGGGAAAGAGCAGGGAGGGCTGGTATTGCGTGTTGCGCCCGAGGTTGGAGGCGACGAAATCCAGGTGGCCGTCGCCGTTCACATCCCCCGCATCGAGTCCGGTCCACCAACCCGACATTTCCAGCCCCTCGCCGATCAGACCGGCTGCCGCGGTTTCCTCGGCGAGACGTCCCTTGTGATTGCGGAAGAAACGCACCGGCCCCCAGTCGGTCGCCACGAGCAGATCCTGCCACCCGTCCCCATCGA
>JALRFZ010000055.1 GCA_023253615.1 Verrucomicrobiales bacterium
ACGAACTTGCCCGAGACCCAGCCGGAGGGATTCTTGCGCATCGCCATCTTGTCTTCGAGCACGGCCTTCCGCCATTCGGGATCCTCGCCGAGGTGGATCATCCGGTTCTCCTTGTCGAGCAAGGTGATCCGCGCGCTGAGATCCGGCACGAGGAGGAGATCCCCGAGACGGTCGATGTTCGCGGGGAGGATGAAATCCTTCATCGTGAGACGGTGTTTGCCCTCGAGATCGAACCACTGGAGCCGCGCGTTGGCCCGGTCGGCGACGACGAGCTGGACGTCGTCCGCCTTCCGGTCATCGATCCAGATGCCGTGCGGCAGATTGAATTGCCCGTCGTCCTTCCCGGGCGTGCCGATGGTGCGCACCCAGTTGCCGTCCTTGTCATACTGTAGCACGGTGTGGGAGCCATAACCATCGGCGACGTAATAACCACCGTCGGGGAGGAAGGCGAAATTCGTCGGCATGAAGCGGTCGCGGCCCCAGACCTTCTCGGGTTTGGTGTCTTCGCCGGCGGCGTAGAGACCCGAGGCCATGGGCGCGAATTTCTCCCACACCTTCTCGCCTTCGAGCGTGAATTTGGCGATCTTCTTCACCTGCTGGTAGCCGGTGATGTAAACGAACTCACCATCGGCCTCCTTGCGCACCTCGAGCCCGTGCCCGCCGCCCTGGAACTCGCTGCCAAAGGCCCTCACAAAGACCCCTTTCTCATCGAAGACGAAGACGGAGGGATGATCCTTCTGCTCGGCGCGCCCTTCGTGGATCACGTAGAGTCGGTTCCGGCTGTCGACGGCGACATTGTGGGTGGTCTGCCAGGTGTATTTGTCTGGGAGCTTCGCCCAATCGTGGATGACTTCGTAGCGGTGCTTCCCTTCCCCGAGGATCACGCCGTTGCCGGTCCGGGCGGCGGCCTTGCGGGTGGTGAGCAGATTCAAGCCGCCGAGGGTGGCGGCGGAGGCGGCGACAAAACGACGGCGGGTCCAGTGGGCGGGGGTTTGCATGAGTCGGAGGGTAACGGGTCCGGACGGTCCCTGTAAAGTCCTTCCTTCCGTCCCCCCTTGGCCCTTGCCCCGGGCTTGCCGCGGCGGCGGGGATGGTCCACCTTGGCGCACCGGTCCATCCCGCGATGGCCGGTCTTTCCCCCGCCCATTGCGCCGCCCATGAAGCGTCTCCAAGGTCCTCTCGCCCTCTGCCTCGGCCTGATCTTCCCGTTCACCGGAGCACTGGGGGATGACGAGGAGATCGATTTCACCGATCTCGCGCGGCCCGAGCACCGGTATTGGGAATCGACCCCGTCCGATCCCTTCACGAAGATCAAGGACGAGCTCGAATCGGGCGCGCTGGCGCTCGACGAATCCTCGGAAAAGGCCTATCTCGAAAGTCTCCTCCAGGCCTTGCGCATTCCGGCCTCGTCGCAGGTACTGGTCTATTCGACGACGAGTCTCCAGCTCAGCCTGATCTCACCGCGCAGCCCCCGCGCGGTCTATTTCAACGAAGAGATCTACCTCGGCTACGTGCCGGGAGGAAAGATCGAGATCGTCTCGATCGACCCGGAGATGGGCGCGATCTTCTACATCTTCGACATCCCCCGCCAGGGCGCGCGCCCGGTGGCCGAACGTTCGCGCCGCTGCATGAACTGCCACGCCGACGAGGACACCCACGGCGTGCCGGGGATCGCGATCAAATCGGTGATCCCCGGCCCGCGCGGAGGCAGTCTCGATTCATTCCGACGCGGGCTCAGTGGTCACGAAATCCCGATCACGGATCGATTCGGCGGATGGCACGTCACCGGCATCCCGGAGGATTGGAAACACTGGGGCAATCTCGAGGGACGCTTCACGCCCGAGGGCATCGCGACGACACCCCTGCCTCCCGGCGAGCGCTTCGAGTGGTCGGTCTTTCCGGTGGCGACGAGCGATCTCCTCGCGCACCTGCTCTTCGAACATCAGGCCGGATTCGTGAACCGCATCGCCGAGGTCCACTACTGGCTCCGCACGTCGCTGGCGACGGGGAACGGCCGCTTCTCCGACGCCGACCGGCCGATGATGGAGAAACACGTCGAAAGCCTCGTCCGCTACCTCTTCTTCGCCGACGAGGCGCCTCTTCCGGAGGGCGGATTCCCCGGCGACGCGGCTTTCAAAAGCGCCTTCCTGGCGGACCGTCGCGCCGACTCCTCCGGTGAATCCCTGCGCGATCTCGATCTCTCGGAGAGGATCCTGCGCAACCGTTGCAGCTACATGATCTACAGCCCGTCCTTCCAGGCCCTGCCCGAGGGATTCCGCCGAAGGATCCTCACCCGGATGGATGCGGCGCTCGCCTCCGGTGGCACCGATCCCCTCTCGAGCCACCTCGAGCCCGGGGAGAAAGCCCGCATCCGCCGGATCCTGCAGGAAACCGTGCCCGCTTACCGGGAGCTGGTGGTGGCGCGAAAATGAAAAAAGCGTTCCCACACACGGCGAGAACGCTTTTTCAAGTGAGGACTCCTGCAAAAGGGAGCCCGGGAGATCAGCTGTCTTTTCCGGGTTTCTCCGTGGCCTTGCCGGCCTGGAGCCATCCGGAGAGACCGGCGGAGAGGTGCTTGATCTTGGTGAAGCCGGCTTCTTCAGCCGCCTTGGCACCGGCCTTGTAGGCGCTGCAGGTGGGGCCGCCGCAGTAAGCCACGACGAGCTTTTCCTTGTTGTCGCCGAGGAGGGAGGCGATCTTTTCCTTGTTCGCGCGGAAGTCGATCGCGCCGGGGATGTGGCCCTTCTCGTAGGTGGAGGTGCCGTTCACGTCGAGGACGATGACATCCCCTTTCTTGATGGCTTCCTCGAGTTCGCTGATGCTGATATCGGGATATTCACCGGCGAAGGACACGGAGGCGACGAGCGCACAGGCGAGGGTGGCGAGCAGTTTTTTCATCAATGTTGGTATTGGTTTTGGTTTTTGGAATGGCTCCGACCCGTCCGATACCGGAACAAGGATGGAACCGGCTGGAACGATAGCGGGATGCGCCAAAGTCCACAACCACCCTCTGGGACGTGATCGGGCGACAATCCTTAACAAAATCTTGTCACAAAATCGTCCGTCGATGCGCGGAACCTCCCCGGGTGCCCCTTCACCCCATCCGCCCGAGGATCGCGGCGAGCACGGTCTCGACCACCTCATCGACCCCCATTTCCGAGCTGTCGACGACGACGGCATCGTCGGGAATGACGAGCGGCGAGGTCTTGCGGCTGGAGTCGATCCGATCGCGTTTGGCGATGGAGTCGTCGATGCCCTCGGCGCGGCGCCGGGCCTCGCGGACTTCGGGTGAGGCGTCGATGTAGAACTTGTGGGGCGTGTCGGGGAACACGACCGAACCGATGTCGCGCCCCTCCATCGCCACGCCGTGGTCGGTCGCATAGCGGCGCTGCTCGGCGACGAGGCGCTCGCGCACCTGGGGAATCGCGGAAATCGGCGAGACCGCTCCGTTCACGCCTGTCGAGGCCAGCTCCGACCGGGTCATCGGCACACCGCCCACCGCGATGGTGCCGACGCCGTTTTCCTCGCCGCAGGTGAATTCGGTGCGGGCGAGCAGATCGAGGACGGCGGCGGTGTCGGCCGGATCGATCCCGTTCTCGAGGACCCACCAGGTGAACGCCCGGTACATCGCGCCGGAGTTCACGAAGACGATCCCGAGCGCGGCGGCGACGCGTTTGGCCACGGTGCTCTTGCCCGAGGCCGCGGGTCCGTCGATGGCGATGATGAGGGGAGAGGCGCTCATTTCGCCGCCATCGTGAACCGGGCCGGGGCCGCTGGCAAAGGATTTTCGAAGCGGGCGAAGTCCCTGGCCGCGCAAAAACCGCTTGCCGTGAGGAAGGCCCTTCCTTATCGATGCCGTTTCTACCATGATCCTTTCCGACTCCGAGATCCTCGCCGCCATGGAGCGCGGCGAAATCGTCATCGAGCCTTTCCGCCGGGAATGTCTCGGCACGAACAGCTACGACGTCCACCTCAGCAAACACCTCGCCACTTACAAAAACCGCGTCCTCGATGCCAAGGCGCACAACGAGATCGAGCACTTCGAGATCCCGCCCGAAGGCTACGTGCTGGAGCCCCAGATCAATTACCTCGGCTCGACCATCGAATACACCGAGACTCATGCCACCGTGCCCTTTCTCGAAGGCAAATCGAGCGTCGGCCGCCTCGGTATGGATATCCACGCCACCGCGGGAAAGGGCGACGTCGGTTTCTGCAACCACTGGACCCTGGAGATCTCCGTGAAGCAACCCGTGCGCATCTACGAGGGGATGCCGGTGGGTCAGCTCATCTACTTCCTGGTGCAAGGCGACATCCTCAATCCCTACCACTCGAAGGGATCGGCGAAATACAATCAGCGCACCCCGCTGCCGGTCGAGTCGATGATGTGGCGGAACCAGTTCTAAGGCCGCCTGCTGCGGCTGGAAAAGGTGAAAGGTCCCATGGTGCGGGAGGTCAGAATCCCTCGCCCTCGGTCTCGGGCGCGTTGGGCGGCGGGGATTTCCCCGAGCTTGTGTTCGAGGATGCTTTTCCACCCCTCCCCGAAAACGCCCGCATCGGTCTTCTGCGGGATGAAGCCGCGGAAGGCGGCGAACCGCTCTTCGGTGATCTTGTCGGGATTCGCCGCGGCGGGAGCGGGATCCAGGGTAAGGCCCTCGATCTCGAGCATGCCCGGAGCACCACGCCCGTCGTAGAGCGGAGCGAGCAAGGTGGTGGTGAGATCGCGCTCGATCTCCAGGGTCCAGTTGCCCTGGAACTCCGGCGGCGAATATTCATCGAAGGGCGCGCCCATGTCGGAGATCAGCTGGTACTGGGTGTAGTCGGCCCCCGCGATGCGATCGGGCAGGACACGGATCGGCGTGACGGCCCCGTCGCGGGTGAACTCCGTCGCGGCGAAACCGAAGACCGGTTTGCCCTCGTTTTTGAAAACCGGCGCGCCGAGACGGCTCACGGGAGCGGCCTCGGTCCACGCGTCGCCCCCGAGCGAGAGACGCACGAGCGTCCCCTTGGAGAAGGCCGCGAGGTAGACGAGCCCGGGAGACATCAGGGGAAGCACGGGCGAAGGCCCCTCGATGAGGAGCCGCACGTTCACCCGATCGGGACGAGAAGAGAGCCGCACCCGTGCCCCGGGCATGCCACTGGTGATCTCGTTGTAGGACGGAGCGGAGAACGGATAACCGCTCGTGGCGGCGTCGGTGTGGGTGAACAACTGGAAGTCGACGGTGGTGCGTCCCTCCGCATCCTCCCCCACGGCGAGGAGGGCGGCGGGGAACCAGCGGTCGGGCTGCTCGACGACCGTCCCCGGCCAACGGCTCTCGGGTTGCCGCTCGACGATTTCCTCGTGGGCCTCGATCGTCAAGTTCTCGCCGGAATCGGGATCCTCCCCCACCCCGCGCCTGAGGAGACGCGGCAAAGGCGGCAACACCTCCGTGCCACCGCCCGTGATCCAGACGCCCGCGGACCCGGACTCCTCCATGCCGCGGTAGCTGGCCTCCGTCCGGTAAAAGCGCCCGCCGCCCTCGCCCACGAGAGCCGCGACCTCGACGCGCGCCGGACCCTCGGCGGTCGCCAACACCTTCGCCCCCTTCATCGGTGCGGCAACGGTGCGGTAACCTTGTGGTGCGGTCTGCAAGACACTGCCAGCGTGGTATTTGAGATCATCCTGCCAGGGATCCTGGGCGACATTGACAAAAAGACCAAAAGCAAGAATCGAAAGGGGCGACGGGAAGGCAGGCATGCCGTCTCCTCTAGCCCGCGATCATCGGGGATTGCGAGGAAAAGGTGTGGGAACCGTCGGCCCCGGAAATGTGGCTGCGACTTCAGTCGCAGGGCAGGTGCAAGAGTGCGCCCCCTCCGATCGCGCCAGCGTCCGGGAGCTCCGGCATCCCTGCCGGCTTCGCTTCGCAAGGCCGAGAGAGGTCTTTGGTCCTTGGCCGAAATCGCGGTGGCGTAGGGCGGAATGGCATTTCGCCGGTGGGACGGCAGCGACGGGGACGTCACCAGTGCCAGCCGGAAAACCCCGCACGCGCCGGAGCGCCTTTGGCGCGGTAAAAGGTCATGTTCTACGAACGCACCGGGACACCGCCGTGGCGAC
>JALRFZ010000071.1 GCA_023253615.1 Verrucomicrobiales bacterium
GGGCAAGGTCGGGGTTGCGGGGGGCCGGATCCCACGGTCCCGACGACCGCCGTCAGGAGGGTTTCGATTTTCTCTTGTAACCGGAGGGGATCTCGTCGCCTTCCCTGACGACGCCAGCGGGGACCGCTGACATCGCTTTGAGGAAGTTCTCCTGAGAGCCCCGGGCGGCCTTCTCCGCGATCAAATTGTAGGTCTGCAGCGCCGCGAGCTTCTCGGCCACGACGGCCATGTCGTCCAAGACCTCATCCACGCTTTGGCCCGGCCACACTTGGTGCCTCTTCGACACCGCAACCGCTTCCCACTGCAAAGGAAGTTCCAGAAGTGCCCGCACCTGCTCCAACGAAAGCAAATCCTCCTCGTATGCCTTCGCCGCCACGGCTTCGAGAGCCGCCTTTTCCAGAAGAGCGACATGTCCGCCGAAGCGTACGGCCAACTCGTCCGGAATCTGCAGGGAAACCTCCATGGGAAACACTGCCACGAAGCGCCCCGCATGCAAGTTCCCCTTCGAGGAGAAACCAGCCCTTCAAGTTGCAAGCGGATGCGGCGTTTCGCAAAACTGCCTGAGCCATCCCGCGTCTTCCCTCGCGGATATCACGAACTCCCTCACCCCAAACACCCCACCACCTGCTGCAAGCCGGTAATCACGGCATCGGTGGTCGCCCACGCCTCGCATTCCCCCACCCCGCCCAACCGCAAACTCCTCACATCCCCCGCAAAAAGCGCCGCACGAAATCCGACAGCCCGGGCGGGGAGAACGTCCTTTTTCCAGTCGTTGCCGAGGTAGAAGATTTCGCTCGCGGCGATCCCGAGGGCGGCGGCCCGATCCCGGAGCTTCTCGAAGAGCCGCAGGGAAGGTTTTCCCTCGCCCTCTTCAAACGAAAACACCCGCAGGTCCGGATGAAAACCCAGGTCATCGAGACCAGCCCCAAACAATCCCTCCATCACCGGCAGGGTGTAGAACTGCGCGTTGGAAATGATCCCCATCACCATACCCCGCTCGCGCAATTCCCCGAGCAACTCGATCGCCCCCGGCATCGGCCAGACGGGATGGACGCGGCACTCGTGTTCCAGGATCATCCGTTCCAGTTCCTCCCGCATCGGCACGGGAAACCCGCCCGCAGCCATCGCCTCGGCCCAGACCTCGCGGATCTCGACTTCGGGGAAGGCGACTCCTTCGGCTCGACGACGTTCGTGATGCAGGGCGATCGTTTTTCCCAACCCATCCCCCAATCCCGGCATCCCCTCGGGATCGGGCTCGGGGCCGGAGCGTTCTCCGCCGGCATCGGAAATGAGGAGCGTGCCATAGAGGTCAAAGACCACCGCGCGGATGCCCTCGAGCCTTGGCAACTTCGGCGCCATCCCCGCGGGTTCCACCGCGAGAGGCTTCATTGTCGCACGGACGTGCTCGACGAGCGGGCTCATCCGTTGCGGAGGAGGTTGAGCCTCGCCGGATTGAGGAACTGGGCGAGCACCTTGCGTGTCGCGAGATGCCCCACCTTGCCGACGGGACTGAGAAGGACGCGTCCGTAGACTTCCTCGAGCCGTTTCGCGTAGTTCTCGAGACTGTAGACCCGGCGGATGAGCTCGCGCCGCTCCGCGATCTCGCGCGCCGGATAGAGCGCGAGCGGTGGGATCGAGATCTTGTCGAGGAGGGCGGGATCGTTCTTCAGTTTGCGCAGGATCCGCATCTGGAAGGGCTCGCTGAGGACGCCAAAGTCGATGCGTCCTTTCGAGATCCACGCCTTCAGGGTCTGCTTCACCGCGTTGCGCGGGAGCGGGCTGTCGTAGGCGAGGTAGCTGCGCCGCAGCATCGACTCGACCGCATCGGCGAGTTCCTTCTCCTCGAGCCAATCGACCGGCACGTCGATGCGGCGGTAGAGATTCCCCATGTGGATGCCGTTCGCCTCGAAATCGCGCGTGATCTCGGGCAGGTCGCGTCCCATCACCGGCTTTCCGGCGATCCAGGGCTCGAGAAAGGCGAGTCCGAACCCCTCGGCGATGCTGGTCGTGACGATGAAGTCGGACCACCCTAACAAATCCAGAAACGGATACCGGTCCCCGTCGGCGAGACCGAGGGTGACGGGCAGATCGAGTTCCTGCGCGAGGCGGCCCCATTCATCGTGGGTCTCCTGCCACTCGGGGTTCTCGGGTCGCATGCTCGTGGCGAAATCGACGCGGTCCCCGTAGATGAGGGCGAGCAGCAGGATCTCGCCGATGTTTTTCCGCCGGATCCCGCGGGTCGGGTAGAAGGCGAAGAGTTTCCCCTTCGAAAAGGGCCGCTCCTCCGGCTTCGCGCGCACCGCGAGATCGGGGATGGCGTTGGGGATGACGTGGAGGTTCGACGCGGCGATCCCGGCGGCGCGGAGGAAATCGTGGTCGCGCCGGTTGATCGTGGCGTAGTGGATCTGCTTGGCGGTCGGGTAGAGCGTCTCCTCGAAATTCGCCTGCGAGTCGAAGAAGGAGCGCTGCGTCGTGTAATTGCCCGGACGTCCATCCTCGGAGAAGTCGTGGATCTGCAGCACGATCCGCTCCCCCTGCGACGCAAGCTCGCGGACGACGCTGGGAAGGAGGACGTTCTTCGCGAGGGTGGGATTGTGGAAATGCCAGAGATCGGGCGGACCACCCAGGGCGGCGACGGCCTCCTTCTTCATTTCCTCGGCAAGGCTCTCGGCGACGACGGTGCTGCCACTGCGCCGGTAGTTCAGCGCGGGGATGACCCGCACTCCCTCCTGCCGCGCCCCGGGCAAGGGTGGCTCACCGGAAAGAATCACAACCTCGTCGCCGTCCGCCACAAGGACGTCACGGGCCGACTCGATCACCCGGGTGACCCCTCCCCTCCGCAGATGGTAGTGCACCATCGCGATTCTCTTTTTATCCGTGGCGGCCATGGCGTTCGCGATATTCGGGCAGGGTGATCATGGGCGGGCGCTCCTCCTCGAAGATCTCGCGCGTGATCTGTTCGTAGCGGTGGCCCTCGGCCTGGAATTGGCGGAAGAGACCGTGGAATTCCGGCAGCTCCTTCACCATGCCGTAGTCGCGCAGGCGCTTCATGAAACCCTGGAGGATGCCGAAGGCCATCTTGCCGAGATCGCTCGTCGGCTGATTCCGGTGGATGCGGTTGTCGAGATCGGTCTGGGCGAAGGCATCGAGGCCGCTGCTTTGATAGAGGTCGACGAGGTGCGCGGTCTCAACGCCGTAGCCGATCGGAAAGGGCAGGCGCTCGAGCACCTCGCGGCGCACCGCGTATTCCCCCGAGAGCGGCTGGATCAGCGCGGTGAGCTCGGGGAAAAACATCGAGAAGAGCGGTCGCACGAGGATCTCGGTGACGCGCCCGCCGCCCGAGGGACGCATGTCGTCGGAGACGGCGAGGGGCCGGTCGTAGAAGGCCTTCACATACTGGATCTCGGGCCGGTAGATGAGCGGGGCGACGAGGGCGCTGGCGAATTTCGCGTGGATGTTTTTGATGTCGGCGTCGACGTAACAGATGATGTCGCCGCGGAGCTGGTGGATCGCCTTCCAGAGATTCTCGCCCTTGCCCGGCTTCGATCCATACTGCGGGAGGATCTCGGAGGAAAGGTAGGTGTCGGCCCCGAAGCTCGCCGCGATCTCGAGGGTGCGGTCGCTCGATCCCGAATCGATCACGGCGATCTCGTCGATGAGCGGATAGCGGTCCATCAGCTCGCTCTTGAAGACGATGATCTCTTTCCCGATCGTCTTCTCCTCGTTGAGCGTGGGGATGCAGAGGCTGATGGTGAGACCAGCCTCGCGCTTCGCCCGCACGAGTTCCTGCATGTCCCAGAACTCGCTGTGGTGGAAGGTGTTCGTCTCCAGCCAGCGGGAGATGCGTTGATCGAGGTCGGGCATGGGGGTGTTTGTCAGGATAGGTTGCCCTCGTCCATGAACTGGAGCACCGAGACGATCTGGGCGAGTCCATCGAAGATGGGCTCGAGCGATATGGCCTCGAACGGGGAGTGGCGATTTTCTCCCTTCGTGATCCCCAAGGTCAATGACGGAATGCCGCGATCGAGGAGAAGGGCGAGCTCGGAAACGCTCGGGGCGACATGCGACTCGATCCCCAGCAATTCCAGGGTTTCGCGGGCATGGCGCACGAGGGGGTGATCGGTCCCGAGATCGCCGGGGCTGCGGTGCGCGATCATCTCGAGGGAGGCGGTGAGGCCATCCCGGCCCGAGGCCGCGGCGACGGTGGCGGCGATCTCTTTTCCGATGCGGGCGACGTGGTCAGCCTCGTGGCTGCGGATCTCGAAGCGCACCATCCCGCTGCGCGGCGGCACGCTGTAGCCTGATCCGGCCTCGATCGAGCCGACGAGGATGCGGCTCGCGGGCGACTCGCGTTCATGGATGCGGCGCAGGGCCACGACGAGCCCGGCGAGGATCGCGGCGACGCCGGGACCGGTGTCTTCGGGATTCTCCACTTCACCGCCTTCGGCCTTCACGAGGATCTCGCCCCGCGCCATGCCGAGGCTGGAGTAGCTGAGCCGGCCGAGCTCGATGCCTTCGAGACAAAGGGCGGCATCGATGGGATGGGAGGCGTTCTCGAGGAAAAAACGCATCCCCGCGAGGTCGCCGCGGCCGAAGCTGCGGGTCGTGCCGAGGAGCACGAGATTCGCCGCGAGATCGAGTTCGAGTTCCTCGAGGATGAGCGGCAGGGTCGCGAGCACGGCGACGCCGAGACTGTTGTCGGCAAGACCACGACCGCTCATCATGCCGGCACCGACCGAGACGGTGTGATCATCGGCCTCCGACCAGATCTTGTCGAGGTGGGCGGAAACCAAGAGAGTGCGGTGCCCCACCCGACCGGGTAACATCCCGGCGATGTTCCCCGCGTGATCGAGCGAGATGTTGGCTAGCCCGCATTCGG
>JALRFZ010000086.1 GCA_023253615.1 Verrucomicrobiales bacterium
GGCGACGGTGCTTTTGCCGCTGCCGGTCGCGCCGACGATGGCGACTTTTTGTCCGGCCGCGGCGGTGAAGCTGACGCCGTGCAGGACGGGGCGTCCGGCCTGGTAGGAAAAGCCGACGTCGCGGAGCTCGACGTGTCCGGCGAGGTGGTCGGGGGCGATCGCGTCGGGCGGATCGGTCCACTCGGGCGCGGTGTCGAGGATGGAGAAGACCCGCTCGGCCCCGGCCATGGCGGTGAGAGCCTCGTTGAACATGTTCCCGAGGATGGTGATGGGGCTGAAGAAGAGTCCGGCGAGGAAGAAGAACTGGACCATGCTGCCGAGGGTCATGGCATTCTCCGCGTCGAGGACGTGGCCGCCTCCGACAACGACGAGCAGGGCCATGAAAAGCTGGCCGTTCAGCTCGAGGAGGGGCAGGAAGGTGCCGCCGAGGCGGGCGGCGGTGTAGTTGTAGCGGGCGTGGTCCTCGACGAGGGCGCGGAAGTGGTCGGCGTTGACGCGCTCGCGGCTGAAGCTCTGGGTGACGCGGATGCCGCTGACGCTCTCGGCCATGGTCGCGGTGATGCGGCTGAAGCTGTCGCTCTGGCTGCGATAGGCCTGGCTGAGGCGCTTGCGGAAATAGAGGTTCAGTCCCCAGACGATGGGCGCGATCCCGAGGACAAGGAGGAAAAGCCGCCAATCCTCGACCGCCATGAGTACGGCGCAGCCGGTCATTTGTCCGATCGAGACGAGGGAAACAAAAAGCACGTTCTGCACGCCCACGCGGACGTTCTCGGCGTCGCCGGTGAGGCGGCTGATGAGGCGTCCGACGGGCTGACGGTTGAAGTAGCCCATCGTCAGCCCGAGCCAGTGCCGGAACATGGCCGAGCGCAGATCGTGAATGACGGCCTCGCCGATCCCGAGAGCCCACTTGATGCGATAGCGGAAGGTGAGCTCGGTGAAAAGGGCGAAGGCAGCGAAGGCAGCGACGCTCCAGAAAAGCTGGCGCATGTCCCCACGGGCGACGGGTCCGTTGATGATGGCCCCGACACCCCAGGCGAGCACGGGCAACTGGATCCCCCGCAGCGCCACGGTGATGAAAAGCCCGATCATGGTGCGCCGGTAGGGTCCGGTGAACCGGAGGAGCCGGCGGATCAGGGCAAAGGAAAGCGGCGCCTGGGCGCGCTCGTCGTCGTCGCCGCGCTCGCGGCGGAGGTGGGTGATGGTGCTGCTGTCGACGATGCCCGCGACCTTCGGGCGGGCAGAGGCGGCGGCGTCCGACAGGTCGGACTGGTCGGACCCGTCAGACTTCGGGGTGGCCGGCTTTTTCATGCGGCCACCTCCTTTCCGGACTCGGCGAGGATCGCATCGCGATAGTATCCGGGCTGCCGACTCAGTTCCTCGTGAGTGCCGATCGCGGCGATGCGACCGCGATCGAGCACGACGATGCGGTCTGCACGTCGCACCGTGCTGAAGCGGTGTGCCACAATGAAGGTGGTGCGGCCGGCCATGACGCGGTCCATCGCTTCGAGGATCTCGTGTTCGGTGCCGGCGTCGACGGCGGCGGTGGGATCGTCGAGGATGAGGATCGCGGGATCGAGGAGGATGGCCCGGGCGAGAGCGAGGCGCTGGCGTTGTCCGCCGGAAAGGTTGCCACCGTTCTCATGGAGGAGGGTGTCGTAGCCCAGTGGAAGCTTTTCGATGAACTCGTGCGCGGCGGCGAGTCGGGCGGCGCGCTCGATCTGCTCGCGGGTGGCTCCGGGATTGCCGAAGGCGATGTTCGCGGCGATGGGAGCGCTGAAGAGGAAACTCTCCTGGAAGACGAGCCCGACCTGTTTGCGGACATCATCGAGCTGCCAGTCGCGAAGGTCGCGTCCATCGAGGACAAGGCGTCCGGCGTCGGGATCGTAGAAACGCGGGATGAGCTGGATCAGCGCCGTTTTCCCCGCGCCGGTCGGTCCGACGATGGCGATCTTTTCCCCGGCCCGCACGGTGAGGGAAAGATCGTGGAGGACGGTGTTCTCCGGCTTGAAGCGGAACTCGACGTGTTCGAAGGCGATCTCGCCGCGGGCGCGTGAGAGGGGTTCGGCTCCGGGGCGATCCACGATACCCGGCTCGGCGTCGAGGATCTCGTAGACGCGGTCGGCTCCGGTGAGGGTCTGCTGCAGGCTGTCGGCGACCGTGCCGATGGCGGTGACCTGGGCATTGAGCTGCTGGAGGATCCCGGCGAAGAGAATGAGCCCCGTGCCAACGGGGATCTCGCCGCGGATCGCGAGCCAGCCGCCGTAGCCCAACAGAACCGCCATGCTGAGCTGGTTCAGGAGCGAGACGAGGGGATGGAGGATGGTGAGCTTGCGGAAGACCTCGTTTTTTTGATTCCGAACGGCGGCGTTGGCCTCGCGGAAGCGTCCCTCGGCCCAATCCTGGAGGCCGAAGCTTTTCACCACGCCCATGCCGCGGGCGAGTTCCTCGAAGACGAGGACGAGGCGGTCGACACGCTTGCGGTTTTCCTCATAATCCGGCCGCAGCCAGCGGGAGAAGATCACGACGATCAGACCGAGGATGGGGAGAAAGGCGAAGCAGGCGAGAGTGAGCCCGAGGTGGATCTTCGCGAGGCAGACGACGTAGAAAACGGTGGCGAGTCCGATATTGAGCGCCTGCACCGCGACGCCGTCGATGAAGAGCCGCACCGACTGGGTGTCACCGGTGACGCGGTTGATGAGCGAGCCGGTCGCGTTCGCATCGAAGAAGCGGAAGCTCATGCGCTGCATCTTCGCGTAGATCGCGGAACGCAGCTCGACGACGATCTGTCCCTGGCCGAGGCGATTTGTCGTCGTCGCGGTGAGGTAAGCGAGCCAGGCACGGAGGCTGGCCGCGGCGAAGATCCAGAGTCCGAGGGCGAGGAGGACGGTGCGGGGAGTCCAGTCGGCCG
>JALRFZ010000124.1 GCA_023253615.1 Verrucomicrobiales bacterium
GGATCGAGCTTTTGGACCTTCCGGTCGTAGGTGATGAGCCCGTTGATCTCGCCCTCGACATCGGTGGTCTGGGTGTAAATGCCGGCGGCGATGCCCTGCTTTTTGAGATCGGTGAGGATGCGGATCGACTCCCGGTAACGCTCCAGCCATTCGGTCTTGTCCTTCGGCAGACCGCCGTAACCCCAGTTGTTGGTCGCGGGATTCCAGAGATGTCCATCGACCGGAAAGCCATGGCCGCCGAATTCCCCGACGACCTTCACGAAGCCGTCGAAGCGACCTCCTTCCGCCAGCTCGAAAGGAAAGCCGGGATGCGGGTAACGATGCTCATCAACGTTATGACCCGCGGGAAACCAGTTGCCGCCGCTCGCGACGTTCACCTGTCGGGTGGGATCATGACCCGTCAGCCATTCGCCGACCTCCATGGTGCGATGCTGTCCCCAGGCCTCGTTGAAGGGCACCCACTGGACGATGCAGGGATGAAAGCCTAACAAATCCACCATCGCCTCGAGTTCCCGCCTGTATTGGGCGTGCGCTTCGTCCGGCCAGACCGCGTCCTTGGGATCGGGCTGGAGCCGCGTCCAAGCGGGGCTGCTGCTCTCCCCTTCCCTCTTTTTCCCGGTGCCGGAGCTGACCTGATCCTGCCACATCATCATGCCGAGGCGGTCGCAATGGTAGTAGTAGCGGCGCGGCTCGACCTTGATGTGTTTGCGGATCGTGTTGAAGCCGGCGGCCTTGAGGAACTCGATGTCCGAAAGCATCGCCGCGTCGGAGGGCGGGGTGAGCAGTCCATCCGGCCACCACCCTTGGTCGAGCGTGCCCCAGTGGAAGACCGGTTTGCCGTTGAGGTGGAGCCGCAGGTGGCCGTCGGCATCCTTCACCACGGTGGTCTCCCGGAAGGCGAAGTAGCTCTCGACGATGTCGTCTCCGTACTCGATGCGCAGGTCGTAGAGCGTCGGAGAATCCGGCGACCAGGGCTTCGGATCGGCGATGCGGAAGGAAGCGGGCAAGGCATTGCCCTCTTCTTCAAAGACCGTCTTCCCTCCCAGCGAAACGACGACACGGGTCGGCAGGCTGAGATCGGGACCACCCAGACCACAGACCAGCTCCACCGTGCCATCGGGACGGGTCCGCGGATGCACCGCTTGCAGATGCGCCATGGGCACCTCCTCGATCCAGACCGTCTGCCAGATTCCGGAAACGGGAGTGTACCAGATGCCACGAGGATTCAGGACCTGCTTGCCATGGAGCTGATAAGCCGTGTCCGTCGCATCGGTGACCCGGACGAGCAGGGTGTTGGCACCCTCTTTCACCGCATCGGTGATGTCGACGGAGAAGGGCAGGTTGCCTCCCGTGTTCGACCCGACCTCGACATCATTCACCCAGACGGTGCATTGGTAATCGACCGCCTCGAAATTCAGAAGCAGGTGTTTTCCCTCCGGCTTCTTCGCCTCGAACGTGCGGCGATACCAGAGCGCGTCCTCCGGAGTGAAACGCCGCTCCACGCCCGAGAGCGGAGCCTCGATCGCGAAGGGCACGAGAATTTTTCCATCCCACGTTTCCAGCGGCGGGGCGGAGTCGGTCTTCGGCGTCACTGCGTAGTCCCAGAGCCCATTCAGGTTCGTCCAGTTCTCGCGCCGCAAGGCGGGACGCGGGTATTCCTGCCAGACATTTTCCGGCGTCACCTTCCCGCCCCACTCTGTACGCATCGCCACCTTCGGCACGATCACGGAGACGCTGTGCGACAGCAGTTTCGCATTGAGTTTGTGGGGTGTTTGATAGGATCCGACCGCGTCGGGGATGTCCTGACCGAGATACAATCCCTTCACAGGCTGTTTCTCGAGCAAGCCGGGCGAGGCGACGCGCGCGACCTCCGCATCGTTCACCCGGAGCGTCATGAAATCCGCCTCGAGACGGCCGGTCACCGTCACCTTGCCCTTCACCGGATCGGGGGCGGTCAGTTCGGTCAGCTTGCCGGCCTTGCGCACGGAGAAAACAGGACGCCCATCCCGGAACCAGAGCGCGTAGCCGAATTGATTCCCGCCATGGGCGAGGGCGACTCCCTTCGGGTTCGGATGACGAAGGGTGACGGTGGCGGAAAAAGCACGGCCCTCGATCTGCGGCGGATCGGTCTCGGCGACGGCGGCCGGGGCTCCGGCTTTCTTCACGGGTGGTTGCCCCTCGGCCCGGGGATAGACGCCGACGCGGGCGGCCCAGGCCTCCCACTTGGCGGCGAGTTCCTTCACCTTTTCCGGATGGGTGGCGGCGAGATTGTTCAGCTCGGTGCGGTCCTTCGCGAGATCGTAGAGTTCCCACTGCTTCACCTGGGTGCCATCGGGCATCGCGACGCTCTCGCCGACGAGTTTCCAATTTCCGTCCCGGACCGAGGCGTTGGTTTCGTGCTCGGCGAAGATCGGCCGCCCCCGTTCGAGCGACACGCCGGTGAAAGCGGGACGCAGCGAGACGCCATCGAGCGGCACGGTCTTCACGCCCTTCCGCTCCGCCGGATAGCTGGCCCCGGCGACATCGAGCAGGGTCGGCATCACATCGATGAGCTGGGCAGCCTCGCCATACCAGCCCTCGCGCGGAGCGATTTTCGCGGGCCAATGCAGGAAGAAGGGCGTCGCGGCGCCGCCTTCGTGGAGGTAGTGTTTGTAGAGTCGGAAGGGCGTGCTGCCTGCGTTCGCCCAGGCCTCGCCATAGCTGTTGTCGTGCTCCTCGTTTCGCTTCGCGACATCGTGGAATTCACCGCGCCCGAGCATGCCACCCTCCTGACAGGCGCCGTTGTCGGAGAGAAAGAGAATCAGCGTGTTTTCGTAGGCGCCGCTCTCCTTCAGCGAATCGACGAGCTTGCCGATGTTCTGATCGACCCGATCGACCATCGCGGCGTAGACGGCCATCTTCAGGTCCATCTCATCGCGCTTCGCCTCGTCGAGCGAGTCCCAGTCGGGGATGCCTGTGGTCTTTGGTGAGAGCGGCCACGCGGGATCGATCAAGCCGAGTTCGACCTGACGCCGGTGGCGATCCTCCCGCAGCTTGCCCCACCCGGCCTTGTACTTGCCGCGGTATTTCGCGATATCCTCCTCGTGGGCCTGGAGCGGCCAGTGCGGCGCGGTGTAGGCGAGGTAGAGGAAGAAGGGATCGTCCTGCTTTTCCTTCGCATGCTGGCGAAGGAATCCGATGGCGTGATCGGTGAAGGCATCCGTGGTGTAGAAGGGACGATCGGTCGTGCTTTTGGGGTGTTCGTCAGGATCGTTCCCGCTCGTCATGCCGCGGCTGCCGGTGGGTTGGAAAAAGCGCGTCGCCCCGCTGAGGCAGCCGTAGTAGCGGTCGAATCCGCGCTGGAGGGGCCGATCCTCCAGCTCTTTCTGGCCGAGGTGCCATTTCCCCGTCATGTAGGTGCCGTAGCCGGCGGTCTTCAGGGCCTCGGCGAGGGTGATGCATTGCTCGTTGAGGTGCCCTTGGTAGGCGGCAGGCGCATCCTGGCCGCGCTCGCGATCGGGCTCGGAGGTCATCCAGCCGATCCCGGTCTCGTGGGGATGGAGTCCCGTCATCAGCGTCGCGCGGGTCGGGCAACAGCGGCCGGCGTTGTAGAACTGCGAGAAGCGGACTCCGCCGCGGGCGAGGGCGTCGAGGTTCGGCGTTTCGATTTCGCCTCCGTGATAACCGAGGTCGGAGAAACCCATGTCATCGACCATCACGAGGATGATGTTGGGGCGCTCGGCGGCGCGGGAGAACGGCAGGAGTAGCAGCGCGAGGGCGAAGAAAAACAGTCGGGGGATCATGGGGGGAATCTACCGCACCCGAGTTTGGTTTGGCGAGCGGCAAACGCGGGCACTCACCTCACTCCAGCCTCAGCAGCGGCAAGGTATCGCGGAAGATCAGCTCTTCGATCGTGTTGGTATTGAGACGCGGCAGAGCGGTGCCTTCGAGCATGCCGTTGAGCCCCGTCGATCAAATACGGAGCCTCCCCTCTACCGCCCCGGGGGCCTCCGGTATGAAGGATCGAATCGGAACGGAGGAAGAATGGCGATAGCGAACCATCAACCCGCCAAGGGATTCCACACCTTCTCAAACCCAAATCCTTCGAAGTGCCTCGCATTCGCGGTGGCGAAATGGGTGACGCCGTGATGGCGGAGAGTGAGAGCGAGGCGGGCGTCGATGATGTCGCGGAAGCCGGAGTTGGTTTTGGCGGCCCAGTTCCAGAGGGGCTTGCCGACCTCGGGTTCGTAGTCGCCGAACTCCCAGTTGGGATTGGCTCGGAGGGCATCGCAGAAAGCGGTGGCTTCCCTGGCGGTCTTGGGCTTTTTGAAAACGGCGGGATTCCGCAACTGCATGTGAAGTTCCACCAGCACCAATCCGCAGAGGAGGAAACGCTGACCGGTGGTCTCCTCTTCGAAAAAGCGGCGGGCGGTCTCGTGATGGGACGAGTCGGAGTTGGCGGCGTAGAGGAAGAGATTGGTGTCGGCGGAGAGGATCATGACGCACCCCGCTCAAGGATGGCATCCACCTCGGGGCGAATCTTGGCGGGATCGGTGAGGAAGTCGCCGCCGCAGTCGAGCGTGGGAAAGCGCCAGACCTTCTTGGGTGCCGGCTCCTCCGGGAAACGGGCCACGAAGTGTTCCGCCGCCTTGCGGACGACCTCCGAGAGGGACCAGTCCTGGCGCTCGGCAATTTCTTTGAGCCGCTCGTAGAGGGGCTCGGGGAACTGAATCTGGGTCCGGGCCATGATGTCTTTTATACATCGTTTCAGAAGAGGTGTCAATCCGGCGGCACTGCCGCTTACGGGTCCGGAGCCCCCTTCGAGCTGGCGACTTTCTCCACCTCAATCCAGCCCCAGCAGGGGCAGCGTGTCGCGGAAGATCAGCTCTTCGATCTTGTCGCTCTTCAGCCTCGGCAAGGCGGTGCCTTCGAGCATGCCATTGAGCCCGCGTAGTCCGTCGATCGTCGCGTTCACCGTGGTGAAGGGAAAGTCGGTGCCGAAGAGGACCTTGTCCCACACGCCGTATTCCTGCACGAGCATGAGGCTTTGATAGAGTTGAAAGGGCCGGTAATGCAGCGCGCTGAGATCGGCGTAGACGTTCGGATGTTTGCGGATCGTCACGACGCACTCGCCTTCCCAGGGATGACCGAGGTGGGCGAGGATGAACTTGATGCCGGGATACTTCAGCGCGACCGGCTCGATGAGGCGCGGAAAGGTGCAATCGAGCGGCGCCTGCTTCACGAAGGTCGTGCCGGTGTGCATCAGCACGGGCAATCCGTGTTTCTCGCAATACTCCCAGAGCGGCTCGAGCTCCGGATCGCAGGCCTTGAAGCCCGCATACATCGGCAGCAGCTTCACACCGCGGAGGCGCAGGGTCTCGTGACCGTGGCGGAGCTCGTCCTGCCAGCCCGGCTGGGTCGGATCGACGCAGAGAAAACCGATGAGGCGGTCGGGATCCTTCGCCACGTAGTCGGCGACATAGGCGTCGTCGACCCAGACGCCGGAGAGTTTCGCCTTGCCGCCGAAGACAACCGTTCTGGTTTTGTCAGGAGCCGAGGCCCGGTAATCCTCGTAGCGCACCGAGATGTCGATGGTGGTGTCCGCCTTGGCCCCGGAGGCCTGGCGGATGAAATCTTCGCTGAAGGCCTCGGGAAAAGGCCAGGCGTGGCTATGGACGTCGATGATCATGATACGGCAATGGCTTCCTGGATGCGGTCGAAGAGCCGGTCGACCTCGCGGCGCGTCTCTTCATCGAGCACAAAACCGCGCGGACCGCGCACGATCTCGTTGCGGAAGATGCCCTGGCGGCAAAGGAGGTGTTTCTCCACCGCGAGGAACCCGTCGAGGCTCGTCTGCATCGAGATCAGGGCGCTGAGCGGCTCGTGGATGCGTGCCGCCGCCGCGAGATCGCCCTCCTGGAGCGCGCGCCAGAGCGGGACAATCGCGGTGATGAGATCGGCTCCCGGCATCGTGCCGCAAATGCCGCGTTGGAAGGAATCGATCAGGGCGATGCCGCCCGTGCCTTCGAAGACCCGCGCCTTTCCACCCGTCGCCTCGCGCAGGGCGGAGAGACGCGGTCCGATCGGCGAGGCCTCCGGTTTGAAGAGGACGCGTTCGGGACCGAATTCGTCGAGCAGACGCGCCTGAAAAGCGATCGACATGGGGCGGCCGACGTAGCCCGAAGCGTCCTGCACGATCACGGGGATCGCGACGACCTCGAGGAGGCGGCGGTAATAGGTGGCCAGCTCGCCCTCATCCACCGCGATCGACACCGGCGGGATCGCCATCAGCGCCCCGGCTCCGGCCTCCTCGGCGTGTCGGGCGTGGCCCTCGGCGATGCGGCTGCTCTCGGCCCCGACACTGATCACGGCCGGACCTTTTCCCGCGGCGAATTGGCAGGCGAGCGTGGCGAG
>JALRFZ010000135.1 GCA_023253615.1 Verrucomicrobiales bacterium
GATCATCAGCCAGAGCATCCGGGCGACGATGAACGTGGTTTTCCGCCCGGGCATCATCCGGATCGGCATGGACGATCTCCTTTCCGCTCTCGATGCGGACGATTCCCGCTGTCTCTTCGGCTACGGGGTGGCGAAAGGCGACAACCGTTCCCACGAGGCGCTGGAACAGGCGCTCAAGTGCCCGCTCCTCGATCGGGGAAAACTTCTCAACGAGGCTCGTTCCGTTCTCGTGCAGGTGGCCGGTGGCGATACGATGACTCTCTACGAGGTCCAGCTTGTCATGGAGGAAGTGGCCAAGCATGTCGGAAAAGACACCCAGATCCTCTTTGGAACGGGCACCGACAAGCGCCTCGGGAACAGTATCACCGTGACGATCCTCAGTTCGATCGCCGGGCCTTCTGCTTCATCGGCCCGCGCCAATCAAGCCGAAGAAGAGGCCACGCCCTCCATCAGCCTTGGCATGCCCGCACCCGAGGTGCCGGAAATGACGCAGCAGACCCGCCCGGTCGTTGCCGCGGCGATCCCCGCGATGCCCGAGCCGGAGTTCGAGCCGGAGCCCGAGTTCGAGCCGGAGCCGGAACAGGTGGCCTACGTTCCCGAGCCACCCGTCTTCGAAGCCGATCCGGTGGATGATTCCTCGGTGTTCGAGCCATTGGATGAGGATGAAGAGCCCGTGGCTGAAGGGGCTCCCGCTTATGCCCCGGATCCGGTTCCTCTCTTGCACCGGTCTCCCGTATCCCACGCCGTGACAGGTGATGACCCCGGTTTGGTGAATCCCATCGCCCGCGCGCTGGCGGCCGTCCCCGAGCCCGTCCCGGTGACGCCCCCGCCGTTTCCGCAGCACGCCCCCGCCGCGGAGGTCGGACGCGTCGAAGCCGTAACGGAGTCCTCCCAGAAGATCACTTTGACGCGTGTCGTCGGGTCCGGCAATACCGGCCGGATCAAGACGCGCGACCCCTTGGCTCCCGCGCTCGACGGTCCCGTCCTTCCGCCCTCAAGGCCTCCGGTGATTCCGGCGGAAGAGCTCGCTCCTGCGGAGTTGAGCGAAGAGGCTCGCCAGCAACAGGAGATGCTGCAGCTCGATCCCGTCGCCGGTCGTGGCCGTTTCGCCAAGACCGATCCGACCATCGTCGATGGCGAGGATCTCGACGTACCGACCTTCCTGCGGAAAAAGCGCTGATCCGTCGCGTGTCGCGTCACCCGTTGCCGGTCCCCGCGATCCATTCGAGGGGACCGAGATATCTCGGGCGGCTACGCAGCACATGGACATCGAGCATCGTTTTGATTCTCGCGAATTTCTCCCTGATCCTCGTTTTCATGCCGAGGGAGCCTGTCACGTCGGCGGCATTCAAGGCATGGGCCTCGATCCCGTGGTTTCGCGCGATGTAGAGCGCCCGCTCGTTGTGGAAGCGCTGGGAAACGATCATGAGGCGTCTTTGTCCGAAGATTTCGCGGGCGCGGACGACCGAATCGAGCGTGTCGAATCCCGCGTGATCCCTGACGACGGCTTCGACCGGCACCCCGCGCTCGACGAGTGCGTCGCGCATCGCGGTTGGTTCGTCGTAGTCGGCGCGGCCGTTGTCACCGCTGACGAGCAGGTAGCGGCATATGCCGGCATGCCAGAGGGCGGCGGCGGTATCGATCCGGGCGGTGAAATAACGATTCGGTCGGGCACCTGCGACGGTGGGGGAACAACCGAGGACGAGGGCGACGGGGTGGCCGGGGCAGTCGTCGATCGAGTCGAAGAGCAGCGGTCGCGTGCGCAGGGAGATCACCTGATCGCAGACGGCGATCACGAGAATGGGCAGACTGCCGGGAATCGCAAGGAGGAGGAGGGTGGCGAGGAGGCGTTTCGCGAGCGAGGGCATATGCCCGCACTCTACGTGCCGGGGCCGGGTGATCTTTCGGCCGCCTGCACGGGTCGTGACACTACTCGCCGCGCAGATCGTCGGAGCCTTCGGCACCGCTCAGGAAATCGCTGGCGAGGGCGACGAGGTCTTCGCCGGTGCTGAGATATCGTTGGCGGTATTCGCTCACCGCGTCGGTGTTGCTGGTCAGAAAGGCCACGAGTCCGTCATCAAAAGTGGAGCTTTCGCTGCGTGCCCATTGGAGGAACTCCGCGACACAACGGTGGCTCGAGCCCGCGCCGATCGCGTTCAGGGAATCGCGGAAACGGGTCGCGTGATCCCAGTCGAGTTCGGAGACGAGAAACTCCACACCGCGTCCGCGGATGGCGGTATCGATCTCCTGGATTTCCTCGACCTTGATGTCGCGGGGATTGTAGGGGGCGCAGGCGATGAGTTCTTCGATCAAGTCCTCGCGGGCCTTGATCTGCTTGAGCCGCTTTTTCGGGAGGAACATCTCGCCATCCGCCCCGTGATCGAGCAGGAAACGGATCATGGCGCGGTGCCGGTTTACAATGGCAAGGAAAAGCGGCGCACCGGCACGGAAATTGACATCGGCACCGTCTTCCAAGGCTTCACGCGCATCGTCGAGGGAGCCAACGGTGCAGGCCAGTTCCAAGGTGCGGTTCGCAATCGGATCGCTCATGACAGGTCAAAAAGTCAGCGGAAATTCTAGTAATTCACGAAAATTAACACAAGCCGAAGCATTCGCAAACCAGATCATTCGCCAGCCTCACGATAGCGCAGCAGCCCCTGCACGATTTCTTCGGCGACGATCTGGCGGAACCATTCGGCTCCACAGCGCTGGCTCTCCCAGCGATTGGTCAAAAATCCGCATTCCACGAGGACTCCGGTGACGGGAGCGAGCTCCAGCACTTTGAGCCGCTCGGGGCGGAAGCCGCGGTTCCGCGTGACGAGGCGCCTTCCCAGTTCGCTCTGCACATAGCTGGCCAGCTCGCGGCCGCTCTCGCTCCCGGGCCAGTAGAGCGTCTCGGTGCCGCTGATGCTGCGGTCGGCGTGCGCGTTGAAATGGAGACTCAGGAGAATGGTATCGGGAGAATTGGCTGCCACCGCGGCCCGGTCGGCCAGTTCGATGAAGACATCCTCCCTCCGGGTGAGTTCCACTTGGATCCCCTTGCCGATGAGCAGTTTTTCGATCCGCTTGGCGATGTCGAGGGTGAGGTGCTTCTCCACCAGACCGAAAGCGACCGAACCGGGATCCTTCCCTCCATGTCCGGGATCGATCACGACCTTGTTGAAGACCTCACCGCCCAAGGCCCGGTCGGCGGCGAGGCTGCCCGACAGGATCAAGGGGAGGAGGATGAGCAGTGACCGACGCATTCGGAGGGCAGATTAGCGAAGGTTTTTCATCCTGTCGAGAAAGTGATTAAGGTTTCTTAAACAATTCGTCAAACCCGGATGCCGCGGAGGCTGAACCAGCGCAGACCGACCGTGAGAAGGCACCCGGCGATGATGGTCCAGAGAGTGATCTCCGGGATGTCGCCGCCCGGGATACCGGTGGAGAACCCGGCGAGAATGAGGCCCGAGGCGATGGAGAGGAGGATGAGCCGCTGCGATCTCGTCATCAGAACTATCCCGGTGGGGCGGCGCCCTCCGAGCCGCGCCGAGGCGAGGGAACGGATGTAGGCTGAAAAGATCGCGGCGAGGGCGGCGGCCAGGCCGAGCCAAGGACTCGAGTCGCTCGCGAAGCCAAACCCCAGGAGAGTGACCGCGTCCGAGACACGTTCCGGCAGCTCGTTGTAGAACTCGTCTTCGCGGGATTGCCGGGTCGAGGCCGGTTGCAGCATCGCATCGAGCCGGATGGCGGTGGCGCGGAGGAGGCACAGCACGATTCCGCCCACCCAGGCGGCGCGGGGATGGGCGGATTCCCCGGTCGCCATGAAGGCGATCCCTGCGAGGATGCCCAGGCCCATTCCGGCGACGGCAACCATTTCGCTGGTCACCCCGAAACGCATCAACAGGAGGGTGAGCCGGCGCAGAAAATGCCACCGGCGCCTCGTTTTCGGCTTGTTGGGATCGGTCATGGATTCATCCTGGTCGTCGCGGGACGACCGCCGCAAAACATTCGCGGCTTGATGGGGTTGAGTTTACCTGCTATTGCAGGCACTTCTCTCAGGAATTTCCGAAAAATCCCCCGATGACCCCTCCCGACCCGAATCTCCCTCTCTCCGGCGACGGCGAGGAACGGGAACGGGCCAATGATCTCGATGTCGAGCTGATGGGGCGCCTCCGCGAAGGGGACTACGAGGCCTTTGCGCGGTTGGTCGAGATCCACCAGCGCTCGGTCATCGGCACGGTCGCCAAAATGCTCGGAAGCCCCACCGAGGCCGAGGACATCGCCCAGCAGGTCTTCATCCGGATCTGGAAATCGGCGGCTCGCTACGAGCCTCAGGCGACATTCACGA
>JALRFZ010000137.1 GCA_023253615.1 Verrucomicrobiales bacterium
ACCTTTACATCGCGTGGATTTCGACCGGCCGCAACCTCGGCCTTTAAGGCCTCGATCTGCGACATGGGACGAAACGACAACAGCTCAAAGTAGCGCCACATCAGCGTGTCTGAAATCGACATGATCTTGCCGAACATCTCGCTTGGCTTTTCAGAGATGCCAACATAGTTGCCCTTGCTCTTAGACATCTTCTCAACGCCATCGAGCCCTTCGAGCAACGGCATCGTCAGAATGCACTGAGGGGGCTGACCGTATTCCCGCTGTAGCTCTCGTCCCATTAGGAGATTGAACTTCTGATCGGTTCCGCCGAGCTCCAGATCCGCATGAAGGGCGACTGAGTCATACCCTTGGACCAAAGGATAAAGAAACTCATGGACCGAAATCGGAACACCCGCCTTATAGCGCTTGGTAAAGTCATCGCGTTCCAGCATGCGCGCCACGGTGTATCGCGCAGATAACTGAATCATTCCGCGTGCGCCAAGCGCATCACACCACTCCGAGTTCTTGCGAATCTCCGTCTTAGTCGGATCCAGCACCAGCGATGCCTGATTGAAATACGTCTGTGCATTGACGGCGATCTCGTCGGCCTCATCCTCGCCGTGGGGGCTCTCGGCGGGTCGACCTTTGATGTTGCCACGCTCACCACGCTGGCAAAGTCCGCCCCGATCGCCGCGGAGATGCAGAGTTGGATCTTCCTGCTCCTCTTCATCGGATTTGGCATCCTCGTCTCGCTCTTCCCCTTCCATAGCTGGGCCGCGCCCGCATACGCCGAGGCTCCGACTCCCGTGGCGATGCTGCACGCCGGTGTCTTGAAGAAATTCGGCCTCTACGGCCTCATCCGTCTCGCGATGCCGCTCGCGCCCGTGGGAGCGGACAAATGGCTGAATCTCGTCCTCCTCCTGCTCCTCGGTAACATCCTCTACATCGGCCTCGTCACGATCGCGCAGAAGAAACTCGATCGCATGCTCGGTTACTCGAGCGTCATGCACATGGGATACGCCTTCCTCGGCATCGCCGCGGGGAATGTCATCGGCGTGTCCGGTGCCGTCCTCCTCATGTTTGCGCACGGACTTTCCATCGCCCTCCTCTTCGGTCTCGCCGGTTGGATGCGCGATCAATTCGGCACTCTCGATTTCGACCGCTTGGGCGGGATCGCCAAACCGATGCCGAAGCTCGGCCTTCTTTTCGGCTTCGCCACCTTCGCCTCCGTGGGCCTGCCCGGCTTCGCCAACTTCGCGGCCGAGGTCGAAATTTTCTTCGGAGCCTTCGCGGGCGAGGACACGGCCATGACCTGGACCCGCTGGGCCACGATCGGCGCGCTCTGGGGGGTGGTGATTTCCGCGGTCTACATGCTGCGCGCCTACCGAACGGTCTTCATGGGGCCGAAGCCTGACAAACTCACCACCCCGTCCGATCTCACCTGGGCCGCGCGCATCCCGCTGCTGCTGCTCTTGGTCGCGCTGATCGCCGTTGGTTTCGCGCCCGATCTCCTCAATCAATTCATCCGCCCCGCCGTGAACGGGCTCTTCACCGCCATGGCCGGATGAGACGACGGCTGAACCCAGGATTCTGAACTCTTCCCACTTTCCCCATGCCGGTCTATTACCTCGAATTCATCGTCGTCGCGCTCGGACTCGTCCTGCTCATGGTCGATGCCTTCGTCAAGCTCGAGGACAAACGTTCTCTCGCCCACCTCGGTATCCTGGGGCTCGTCGTGGTCTTCGGTCTCCTCTTTTTCGTGAAGGCTCCCTCCACCGCCGAAGGGGGCATCTGGAATTTTTACGCCGCGCCTGACAAGCTCTCGCTTTTCTTCAAAGGGCTCGCCTTGCTCTCGACCATCCTCGTTCTGATCATGGCGATCGATTACACGCCTCTCGTCGTCGCCCAGACCGCCAATCCCGAACCGGGTGCCCATCCCCAGGCGGGACTCGGGGAATTCTTCGCCCTCCCTCTTTTCGCCTGCGCCGGACTCATGTGGATGTCGTCGGCGAACCACCTCGTCAGCATCTTTGTTTCGCTCGAGACCGTCTCCATCACCTTCTACATTCTCGTGGCTTATCTGCGGCGCAATGTGGGATCGCTCGAAGCCGGGGTGAAGTATCTGATTCTCGGAGCTCTCTCGACGGGATTTCTCGTTTACGGCTTCGCCTGGCTCTTCGGCATCACCGGGAGCATGGATCTCGCCGGAATCGGTGAGGCGCTCGGGAAGGAGGGCAT
>JALRFZ010000177.1 GCA_023253615.1 Verrucomicrobiales bacterium
GTGGATTTCGTGGCGCGGGCCTCGCGGGCCTTCCTGAAGGATCACGCCATGGACCTGCTCGCCCACGAGTGGGCCACGGGATCGGGGAGCGCCCCGGTGGTGCCGGCGGTCTGATGCCGCGGCCTCGCTCGCGGGCACGCGGGCAATAAAAAAGGCTGTCGTTTCCGACAGCCTTTTTCTTTTTTCGAAATCCCAAAGATCACTCAAGCTTCCTCGGCGGCGGCAGCCGGAGCGGCGGCGGTGCGGAGGGTGAAGCGGAATTTGTTCTTGTTGCGCTTGGCGTTGGCGCGGGCTTTGCGCTTGGTCTTCTGGGCCGGAGTCTCGAACGAGCGGAGGCGGCGCATCTCATCCATGATGCCTTCCGTTTCCATTTTTCCTTTGAGGCGCTTGAGAGCACGATCGATCGGCTCTCCTTTTTTGATGTCGACTTCGGGCATGGTGCAGTGGGGTGGGATTTCGAAACAAGAAATACGTTACGGCCAAGGCCGGGGACGGAAAGCCGGGAATCTAGGGGGACAAGGCCGTTTCGTCAAGGGGGAGAGTGGGGGAGAATTTGCATCGCCCCAATCCCCCTCACTCCTCTTTCTGCAGGCTCGCCACCACGTTGAAGTCCTCGAGGGTCGAGGTATCGCCCTTCACTTCGCCGCCGGAGACGATCTCCTTGAGGAGCCGGCGCATGATCTTGCCGCTGCGGGTCTTGGGCAGGGTTTGGGTGAAACGGATGTCATCCGGCTTGGCGATCGCGCCGATCTCGTGGCCGACGTGGTTCTTCAATTCTTTGGCGAGCTCGTCGCTCGGCGTCATCCCCTCCTTCAGCGAGACGAAGGCGACGACCGCCTGTCCCTTGATCTCATGGGGACGTCCCACCACCGCGGCTTCGGCCACGGCGGCATGGGACACGAGCGCGCTCTCGACCTCGGCCGTGCCGAGTCGGTGACCGGAGACGTTGAGCACGTCGTCGAGACGGCCCACGATCCAGAAGTAACCGTGATCATCGGTGCGGGCCCCGTCGCCGGCGAGGTAGATGCCCTCGTATTCGCTCCAGTAGGTGTCGACGTAGCGCTGCGGGTCTTTGTAGATCGTGCGCAGCATGCTCGGCCAGGGCTTGCGGATGACGAGTTTGCCGCCTTCGTTCGCGCCGCAGGGATGCCCTGCCTCGTCGAGAATGGCCGCGTCGATTCCGAAGAAGGGTTTGGTCGCCGTTCCGGGAACGATGGGAGTCGCCCCGGGGAGGGGGGAAATCATGATGGCACCCGTCTCGGTCTGCCACCAGGTATCGACGATGGGGCAGCGTCCGCCGCCGATTTTCTCGTGATACCACATCCATGCCTCGGGATTGATCGGCTCGCCGACGGAGCCGAGGAGGCGCAGCGAGGAGAGATCGTAGGGCTCGACGAACTCGTCCCCCGCCTTGATGAAGGCACGGATCGCGGTGGGGGCGGTGTAGAAAATCGAGACCTTGTAATCCTGGATGATCTTCCAGAAACGGCCCCAGTCGGGAGCGTTCGGAGCGCCCTCATACATTACCTGGGTGGCGCCGCAGGACATCGGGCCATAGACGATGTAGCTGTGGCCCGTGATCCAGCCGACGTCGGCGGTGCACCAATAGACGTCGCCGGGCTGGTGATCGAAGATGTAATGAAAAGTCGTCGAGGTGCCGGTGAGATAACCGCCCGTCGTGTGGAGGATGCCCTTCGGTTTGCCGGTCGAACCGGAAGTGTAGAGAATGAAGAGGGGATGCTCGGCATCGAAACCCTCGGCCGGACAATCGGCGGAGGCCTGGGCGGTCGCCTCGTGCCACCAGATGTCGCGTCCGGCTTTCATCGCCACCTCGTTGCCGCAGCGTTTCAGGACGAAGACGGTCTCCACCTTGCCATAAGACGCGAGGGCGGAATCGACGTTCTCCTTCAGAGGCACGATGGAGCCGCGACGCCAGCCGCCATCCGCGGTGATGATCGCGATTGCTTCGGAGTCCTCGAGCCGGTCGGCGATCGACATGGCCGAGAAGCCACCGAACACCACCGAGTGCACCGCACCGATGCGGGCGCAGGCGAGCATGGCCACGGCAGCCTCGGGCACCATCGGCATATAGATGAGGACGCGGTCGCCCGCCTTGATCCCCTGGGCCTTCAGCGCGTTGGCGAAACGGCAGGTCTCGTCGAGGAGTTCCGCGTAGGTGAGATCGCGGGTGTCACCCGGCTCTCCGACCCAATGGATCGCCACCTGATCGCCTCTCCCCGCGGCGACATGACGATCGAGACAGTTTTCCGCGGCATTGATCTTCCCACCGAGGAACCACTTCGCGAAGGGCGCCTCGCTCCAGTCGAGCACCTGATCCCAGGGCTTCTGCCAATGCAGGGTCGCGGCGCGCTCGCTCCACCAGCCTTCGGGGTCCTCCAGCGAACGCTGGTGCAGGGCCTCGTATTCCTCCATCGATTTGACGTGGGAAAGGGCGGAGAACGGGGCGGGCGGGGCGAAAACCCGGTCTTCTTTCTGGAGCGATTCGATGTTCTGGCTCATGGGTCGGAATTTTTGGAGCCCGGACCCTAGCAAGCTCCCCCGAAAATGGAAATGCAAAAATTGGCGCGATTCCTTCTTCTTTGTCCTTCCGGGCGCGATCGTGCACCCACCTCACGTCAACCCGTCCCGCGGTGGGCTTGAAGGTTCAGTCACAGGAAATTAGAATCAGCTCCCATGAAGCTTCGAACCGCTCGTCTCGCTTCGCTGGGAATGCTGGCCGGATTTGCCGCCTTCCCGGCGGGCTTGGTCACGGCTGCGCCTGTCTTCGAGAAGGACGTGCGGCCCATCCTCAAGGCGCACTGTTTCCACTGCCACGGCGAGGACGGCGAGAAGAAGGCCGACCTCGATGTGCGGCTCGCGCGGTTTCTCGTGAAGGGCGGCAAGTCGGGTCCCGCGCTCGTCGCAGGGAAGCCGGCTGAAAGCCACCTCGTCGAAGTGCTGAAGAGCGGCGAGATGCCGAAAGAGAAGCCGAAGCTCTCCGACCAGGACATCGCCACGATTGAGCAATGGATCCTCGCCGGCGCTCCCACGGCCCGGCCGGAGCCCGAGACGCTGGGTCCCGAACACCAGTTCACGGAAGAGGAGCGGGGCTGGTGGTCGCTCCAGCCGATCCAGCGGCCCGAAGTGCCGGCGAAGAAAGATCCCCGCGAGCAAAATCCGATCGATGCCTTTGTTCGGGTCGAGCTGGAGAAACAGGGCCTGTCCTTTTCCGAGGAAGCCGATTCTGCGACCCTCGCGCGTCGTCTCGCGTTCGACCTCACCGGGCTGCCTCCGGGGGCGGTGATCGGTGATCGGTCATCAGTAAACGGAGGAGTAAATCCGATCACCGATTACGGATCACTGCTTACCGAACTCCTCGCCAGCCCCCACTACGGCGAGCGCTGGGGACGTCACTGGCTCGACGTGGCCGGATATGCCGATTCGGAGGGTTTCAACGAGAAGGATACCGAGCGGCCCCACTCCTGGAAGTATCGCGACTACGTCATCGCCGCCCTGAACCGCGACAAACCCTATCACGAGTTCGTCCGCGAACAGCTCGCCGGTGATGAGATCGCGGCAAAGCTCGGGCTTCATGCCGATTCGCCGACGGATGAGGACAAGGCGCGATACGCCGAGTTGATCACCGCGACGGGATTCCTGCGGATGGCTCCGGACGGGACCCAGACGGAAAACACGCTCCTTTCCCGCAACGCGAACATCGTCGACACGATGAAGATCGTCAGCAATGCCTTTTACGGCATGACGATCCACTGCGCGGAGTGCCACGATCACCGCTACGATCCGATCACCCAGCGCGACTACTACGAGCTCCGCGCGGTCTTCGAGCCGGGCTTCAATCCCGCCGCCTGGCGCAATCCGGCGCAGCGCCTTGTCTCGCTCCAGACGAAGGAGCAAAAGGCCGCCGCCGCCGCGGTCGAGGCCGAGGCGAAGAAAATCGACGACGCCCGTCTCGCGAAGCAGGAGGAATTCATCACCGAAGTCCTCGAGAAGGAGCTCGCGAAACGCGACGAGACCGTGCGCGAACCGCTCCGGAAGGCCTTCCGCACCGTGGCGAAGGACCGCACGCCCGAGCAGCTCGCCCTCCTGAAACAACACCCGACGGTGGAAAAGCTCAGCGCCGGTTCACTTTACCTCTACGACACCACTTATAAGACGAAACATGCCGACACCCTCAAGAAAATGACCGAGGAAGCGGCGGCGGTGCGGGCGAAGAAGCCGAATGAGGAGCTCGTCCATGCTTTCGGCGAACTGCCCGCCAAACCCGAAGCGATCCCGGCGACCTTCCTCTTCTTCCGTGGCAATCCCGAGTCGCCGAAAGACAAGGTCTCGCCCTCCGATCTCGATGTTTTGTCAGGATGGCGCGAGGCCGCGATCCCCGCGAAGCTCGCCGAGCTGCCCACCAGCGGACGCCGTCTCGCCTTCGCGGAGATGTTGACCGATGGAAAACATCCGCTGCTCGCGCGGGTCATCGTCAACCGGGTCTGGATGCACCACTTCGGCACGGGGCTGGTGAAGACGCCCGCCGATTTCGGTCACCTCGGGGAAAAGCCGAGTCATCCCGAGCTGCTTGATTGGCTCGCCTCCGAGTTCATGGCGAAGGGTTGGAGCTTGAAGGAACTGCACCGGCTCATTCTCTCGAGCCACACCTGGCGGCAAAAGTCGGACCGCGATGCCGAGCGCGATCGCATCGATCCGGACAACCGCTACCTCAGCCGCCAGAACAAACGCCGCCTCGAGGCCGAGGTCTTGCGCGACGCCCTGCTCGTCGTCTCCGGAAAGCTGAATCAGAAAGCGGGCGGCACGCCCGTTCCGGTGATGCTGACCGAGGAGGGGCAGGTCGTGCTCGGCGTCGATACGATGGACGCGGCGGGACGGCAGACCGGGAAATACATCCCGCTGAACGGCGAGGAATTCCGCCGCAGTGTCTACGTGCAGATCCGACGCTCGCGTCCGCTCGAGATGTTCGCGACCTTCGATGCGCCTGATATGACCACGCCGAACTGCGAGGTCCGTCCGGTCACGACGGTCAGCCCGCAGAGCCTGCTGCTGATGAACAACCTCGGCATGCGCGAATTCGCCCAGCACTTCGGCGAGCGGATGATGAAGGAATGCGGCGACGCCAGCGTCGAGGAGCAGGTGCGCCATGCGTGGAGGCTGGTCTACGGGCGCGAGCCGGTCACCGAAGAAGCCGAGGCCGCCGCCGCCTTCCTGACGATGCAGACGGCGCATTACACCGTGGAGCCCGCGAAGTTCGAAAAGTCCGCCGGCCCCGCCGAGGCGAATCCGGCTCCGGCGCGCGTGATGGGGCTCGCGGCGCTGGGACATGCGCTGATGAGCGCGAACGAGTTTTTGTATTTGGATTGAATGATGCCCATCAACATTCGCGAACGTTCGCGTTTCATTCGTGCCCATTCGCGTTCCCAAAATGCATTCAACGCGAATGGCCGCTAATATCCGCGAATGACCGCGGATCCATTCTGACGAACCCATTTCCATTTCCCCCATGCTCACCCGACGCCATTTTCTCGAACGCGGTTACGGACTCGGCGGCATCGCCTTGGCCACGCTCCTGCAGGAACAGGGTCTGCTCGCCAACCCAACCCTGTCAGGTGACGCCCATCAGTCCTACGACAACCTGCCCAAGGCCCCGCCGAGCTTCGGCAAGGCGAAGGCGATGATCTCGATGTTCATGCAGGGAGGCCCAAGCCACATCGACCTTTTTGATCCCAAGCCCGAGCTGAACCGCCTCGACGGGAAGGACTTCCCCGGCGAGGTGAAATACGACGACGCCGCCGGCGCGAGCCGCGAGGTGATGGGCTGCCCGTGGAAATTCTCGAAGCACGGCGAGAGCGGGATGGACTTCAGCGAACTCGTCCCGAACATGGCGGGGATCGCGGACGACATCACGATGATCCGCTCGATGCACACCGGGGTCAACAACCACGGCCAGTCCATCAACGCGCTGCACAACGGCTCGATCCTGACGGGACGTCCGACCCTCGGCAGTTGGGTCACCTACGGGCTCGGGTCGGAGAACCAGAACCTGCCCGCCTACGTCGCGCTGACCGATCCGCGCGGCCTTCCGGTGCTGGGCGTCGACAATTTCACGAACGGCTGGCTGCCCTCCGTCTACCAGGGCACCGTGATCCGGCCGAAGGAACCCCGCATTCTCAATCTCGATCCGCCCATGTCCCTGAAAGGCGCGGCGCAGGAGCGATACCTCGACTTCGTCGGCGGCTTGAACCGGCGGCACCTCGAAGAACGCCCCGGCGAGACCGAGTTGGAGGCCCGTATCCAGAGTTTCGAACTCGCCGCCCGCATGCAAGTCGCGGCGAAGGAGGCGCTCGACCTCTCGCAGGAGAGCGAGGCGACCAAGGCCATGTATGGCATCGGCGTGAAGGAGACCGACGACTTCGGTACCCGCTGTCTCATCGCCCGAAGACTCATCGAGCGCGGGGTGCGATTTGTCTCGGTCTTCACCGGCAACCAGACCTGGGACAACCACACGAACATCCTCACAAGCCTGCCGGCCGCCTGCGTCTACGTCGACAAACCGGCCGCGGCGCTGGTGCGCGATCTGAAACAGCGCGGTCTCCTCGATTCCACCATCGTCCACTGGGGCGGGGAAATGGGGCGTCTCCCGGTGATCCAGAACCGCGCCGGAGCGGCCAAGGGCGACCGCAAGTCGGTCGGTCGCGATCACAACACCTACGGCTTCAGCATGTGGGTGGCTGGCGGCGGTTTCAAGCGCGGCTATGTCCACGGCGAGACCGACGAGTGGAGTCACAAGGCCGTCATCGACGAGGTGCGTCACTTCGACTGGCATGCGACCCTGTTGAAGGCC
>JALRFZ010000275.1 GCA_023253615.1 Verrucomicrobiales bacterium
CGGTGCCGGAAGGGTCGGTGTGGCTGAACTGCATGCCGATGTTCCATGTCGGAGGTTCGTCGTTCAGTGCACTCGGCGCGATGTGGAACCGGGGCACCCAGGTGTTGACCCATTGGGACCCGGGGCTGATGCTCGATCTGATCGAGGCCCATCTCATCGCGGAGGAGGTTTCCTACTTGAAACTGACCGGGGCGACGAAGGACCGCCAATCGCTCGTCGAGCGATTTCAGGGCGGGGAAGGGGAAGTTTTTCTCATTTCGTTGAAGGCGGGTGGCACCGGTCTGACCCTCACCGGAGCCGACACCGTGATCCACTATGACCCGTGGTGGAATCCCGCCGCCGAGAACCAGGCCACCGACCGCGCCTACCGCATCGGGCAGGACAAGCCGGTCTTCGTCCACAAGCTGATCTGCACGAGCACCGTCGAGGAGCGGATCCAGCGCATGCAGGAGAAGAAGGACGATCTAGCCACCGACCTCCTTTCCGGCGCGGTTACGGGGATACAACTCACGCCCGAGACGATGGCGGGATTGTTGGGGGATTTTTGATCGAAACGCCATACTTTCCCGCGCCATGTTTCGGAAAGGTATGAACGTGGTATGGGCATCCTGCCCATGCTTTCGGCGGAGGAGACGAGAGGAGTGTAGACCGTTTGCCAAAATTTTCTGCCGAAACCCGAATTATGACTTGTACGGATGTTTGTGTCTGCAATAGTGATGGATCGCACGCCCCCACCAGCTTCCCAATGTAGAGAATTGCTCCATCGAAGAGTTGGAGCAGGCGATGGACTGTGGCCCCGATCACAAGAGCTTCCGTCGGCTCAACGCGATGCACCTGCTCATGATTGGAACGCCCTACGAGTTGGTCGTTCGCAACAGTCGCGTCAGTGAGAGGACGCTTCGGCTTTGGGTGTGCCGCTTCAACACATGCGGGATTGACGGCCTGATCCACCGGTCCGGCGCAGGGCGTCCCAGGATCCTTCAGCATGAGGAGATCGCAGCACGGATCCTGCCTGTGGTTGAGGATCCCTCTCTTGCCGGCCAGACCCATTGGACGGCGCGCAAGCTGTGCGGCTGGCTCAACGAGAACCTCGAAGCCGAGCTCTCCTATCGCACAGTGGTGCGCTACCTTCATGAGCACGACTACAAGCGCAAGATTCCGCGCCCCATGCCAGAACCGCCCGACCGGGACGCATGGGAAGACAAGCGCGATGCCTTCGCCGGGGAGCTTCTGGGGCTTCTGGAGGACGAGGGCTGCGAAGTCTTCTTTGGTGACGAGGCGGGATTTGAAGGTGATCCCCGGCCGCGTCAGAAATGGGTGAAGCGAGGGTCTCGGCCGACCGTGGGATACCACGGCGGACATGTTCGGCAGAATGTGGTCGGGGCAGTCAATCCACGTGACGGGCAGTTGGTGAGCTTGATCGTGCCGCACAACGATACGGAGGTCTTCCAAGCCTTCCTCGACACGATGGCCGAAGAAGTTCCCGACCAGGGCAAGCCGATCTGGCTCGTTCTCGACAACGCGAGTTGGCACCATTCCAACTCGCTAAACTGGCACCACATCATGCCCCTCTATCTCCCGCCCTACAGCCCGGACTTCAATCCTATCGAAAGACTTTGGCAACACCTCAAAAGCCACTACCTCGCGGGCTTCATCACGAAACAATCCGAAGAACTCGCGGACAAACTCGAAGCATCGATCAAGCACCTGCTCTCGATGCCTGAAACCGTCCAATCAGTCTGTCGAACCCACAGCGAGTAACGGAAGAAAATTTTGGCAAAGGGTCTAGCAATCCGAGGGGATGAAAAAGGAAATTCTTAGCAATAAAGACGCGCTCACGTCCTTGCCGCCGGAGGCAAAACCTGATTGCCTCGGGGGATGATTCCCCGTCTCCCGCTCGCTCTCCTGGCCCTCTTCTCCGTCTTTCCCCCGGATCTCCCGGCCGAGGAGATCCGCTGGCTGCTCCGCTATGACGGCAAAGGCCTGCCCGCCGCGCCCTGGACCAAGACGGGCGAACCGAAAGCATCAGTCGAGGCCGAGGGAATGCGCCTCACCGACGACTCGGCGGAATTCGCCCATTTCCAGGCCCCGTGGACCGCCGAACCCGGCACCGAGGTCATCGTCGAAGCCGTCGTGAAAGTCTCGGCCACAACCGGTTCGCAGAAGAACAAGAGCTCGCTCTCCCTCTGGCCGTGGCGCGACGGCGCTCCGGTCTCCATCCTCGTCAGCGACGGGATCCATCAGGAAGGACTCGTCCTCTTCGCCAATCAGGCGACGAGCCACACCGACCGCTTCGTCCCGATGGACACGACGAACCGATTCCACACCTACCAACTCGTCATCCGCGGACGCGACATGGAAATGCGGGTCGATGGCGAACGCAAGGTCACCGGCCAGGGTGCCTTTTGGAAAGCGGCGGACTCGCCCGAGCCTTTCATCCGCTTCGGCTCGACCGCCAAAACCGCAACGGGTGAAGCCGTGTGGCAATCCGTGAGGCTCGGGGTCAGGAAGGCGAGTGAACCACCGGCCCCCGATCCGGTCAAAATCACGATCGCTGATCAATGGGAAATCCCCCGCGAGGAGGTGCGCCAGACGAGGCCATACCTCTACGACCTCGGCGAGGGCCTGCTCCTCATGAGTGTCGCCCAGGGACCCGATGCCTTTTACGAACCCTATGGCCTCCTCCGCTCGACCGATCAGGGCAAAACCTGGACACCCATCCCCGGTC
>JALRFZ010000444.1 GCA_023253615.1 Verrucomicrobiales bacterium
ACTTCTCGTAGACCTGCTTCATCCGCTCGATCGAGACGTGGGTGTAGATCTGCGTCGTCGAAAGACTCGCGTGACCCAACAAGGTCTGCACGCTGCGCAGATCGGCTCCGTGATCAAGCAAATGGGTCGCGAAGCTGTGGCGGAGCTTGTGCGGGCTCGCCTTCTGCGGGATGTCGCAGAGGGCGTGATACTTTTGAAACAGGTCCGAGATCGCCCGCGTCGTCATCCGCCTTCTCAATTTGCTGAGAAAGAGCGCGCCCGACATCACCTTCGCGGCATTCCGATAGCGATGGATCGCCTCCGCCGCCGTGCTGCCGATGGGACAGACCCGCTCCTTGCTGCCTTTGCCGAAGACACGAATGCATTCGTGATGCAGATCGAAATCCTCGACATTCAAAGCTGCCAGTTCGGAGAGACGGATGCCCGATCCATAAAACAGCTCCAGGATCGCCGCATCGCGCTCCGCCGCCCAGGACGGAGCCTGCTTCGGCTGCACGATGTGAAAGGGCTTTTCGAGCAGCTCGATCACCTGCTTCTGATTCAGCACCACCGGCAGTTTTTTCTCCGCCTTCGGGAGAAGGACATCCGCGACCGGGTTGCTCTTCAATCCCGCACGCCGGGTGAGGAATTTGTAAAAGCTCCGCAAGGCCGCGAAGTGAAGACGCACCGTGGCGCGGGCGAGATTGTCGCGCATGCAGCGGTAGAGGTAATCCCGGAAATCCTCTGGATCGGCGTCGGCCCAGCCTTTTTTCGCCGGCAACCACTCGCGGAAGCGCGTGATGGCGTGCTCGTAATTCGCGAGAGTGCGATGCGAGCTGTTCTTCTCGACCGAAAGGTATTCGAGGAATTCCTCGAGCCGGTCGTCGTGGGCTCGGGCGGAGACGGACACGCGGAGGAAAGGTTGCGGGCGTCCCGGCCGGGGGCGCTCAGTTCACCGAGGCACCACCCTTCGGCCAGAAATGCGCGCCGCGATAGCTGAGCGAGGAACTCATCGCGCCGGGCGCGTCCGAAGGATGCTCGGGCAGGCGGACGGTCTGCTCGAAGATCGCGCGGAAGCCATGCGAATCATTCCAGCCCAGAGCGATGCGGTATTCGCGGTCTTCGGCGAGGAGCGGCACGATGAAATGGCCGGCTTCGCGATGGAGGAAAATCGTTTCCTCGGCGTCGGACTGCTGCCCGTTCACCTGGAGGCAAAGGCGGACCGAGGAGTGCATCGGGTGGCGCTCACTCGTCAGATTCCAGTAGACCACCGCCGTGTCGCAATTCCGCGGGATCACCGCGAACGAGTCGTCACAGTAAGGAATGGAGTCAAAAACGGGATCTGAGGCGACGGCTTCCATGGCAGATTCGGGGCGATAGTTAAGAGAAGTTAAGCATAGCGCGTTCCGAATTACCAGATTTTTTTGAAACTTCCGCAAATTTTTTCCAAGTCTTTCAACGAGCGGAATTTCCACATGGGGCTACCCTATTCGCCCATGCTCACCAAGCGCATCATTCCCTGCCTCGACGTCACCGATGGACGGGTCGTCAAGGGCACCAATTTCGTGAACCTCCGCGACGCCGGCGATCCCGTCGATTGCGCCGTCGAATACAACCGCCAGGGGGCCGACGAACTCGTCTTTCTCGACATCACCGCCTCCTCCGACGGGCGCCAGACCATGGTCGACGTCGTCCGCCGCACCGCCGAGCG
>JALRFZ010000332.1 GCA_023253615.1 Verrucomicrobiales bacterium
AGACCGAGATAGATGCCGCAGGCATCAAAACACGCGGAAGACACGGAAGCAGGGATGACCGAGATAGATGCCGAAGGCATCAAAACTTGCGACCATCCCCGCCCCTAACAATCATCCATTTTTCCAAATCTCATTTTCAAACACCTTCCCTTTCCGTGTCCTCCGCGTATTCCGTAGGCCGCCAATCCGAATTTTTACGAGGCCCCTCGAGCTCTCCCTCTCACCGCCAGAAACAATCCCACGACACACGCCGCCGCGCCGACCATCTGCCAGGGTACGAGCGCTTGGCCGAGGATGGGCACGGCGAGGAGGGCGCTGCCGACAGGTTGCACGAGGAGCATGACCGATCCGAGACTGGCCGGCACACCCGCGATGCCCCAGGAGATGAGGCCTTGTCCGCAGAAGTGCGAGACGAAACCCAGACCCAACAGCGGCAGCCACATCAGAGCGCTCCTGGGAAAAAACGGAGCTTCGTGGATGAGCGCGAGCGGCAGCAGCACGACCGAGGCGACGATGCTCGCCCAGAAAAGCAGGACCGGCGCGGAGTGGTCGGAGCGAAATCGTTTCATCGAGAGCTGGTAGACCGCATAAAAGACCGCCGTGAGCAAGGCGAGTCCGTCGCCGAGGAGCGGATTGCCCCCGACCGGTGATTCGCGCTGGGTCGAGCTGAGCACCAGCAACGCCATGCCCGCCGCCGCGAGCAAGGCCCCGCCAATGAAGGCCCGGGTGAGCCGTTCTTTCCACACGAGCCAGGCGTAGAGCGCCACGAGGATCGTCGCCGTATTGCAAAGGAGCGACGAGTTCGCCACCGAGGTGTTTTCAAAAGACCAATGCCAGGCCCAGAAGTCGCCCGCAAAAGCGAGTCCCGGCAGCCAGATCCAGCCGTGGCCGTTTCGAAAATCGGTCCGTTTTGGCACGATCGATTTCCGCTCCACCGCGAAAAGAACCGAGAGCGCGAGCGTGCCGAGGGCGACCCGCCAGAAAGCCGCGTCCCAGGTACCGACTCCGTTCTCCCCCCTCGTGCCCAGGACCGCGAGAATCGGGGCGAGCGCGATCAACAAGGCCCCCGCGACCACGGCGGCGAGGTGGGCGGGTGATATCGAGGAATCAGGACGAAGGAGGCGGCTCGGCATGGACCCGCCCAGCCTACCCGAAAAAATTCGCGCCGTGCGGATTGTTTCTTTCCGCGACCAGCCACAAAGGCTATTCTCGACCGAACATCCACCCCGTTTCTCATGCGCTGGAAAGGTCGACGTCAAAGCACCCATGTGGAAGACCGCCGTGGACAAGGCGGTCGCATGATCGCCACCGGAGGACGTCCGGTGGCGCTTGGCGGCGGCTGTGGCACGCTCGTCCTCGTGCTCGTCCTCGCTTATTTCTTCAACGCCGACCCCGTTCAATTGCTCGAGACCGTCAACCAGATCGAAGGGGGGCTGCAGCAGGGCACCACCCAGGTCGATCAGGCGCCCGCCGATCCCGACGACGAGGTCGGTGCCTTCGTCAAAACCCTCAAGGCCGATACCGAGGAAGTCTGGAGCGAGGTCTTTGCGGCCTACGGGCAATCCTACAAACCGGCCCGCCTCGTCCTCTTTTCCGGCCAGACCCAATACCCGGGCGGCGTCGCCTCGTCCGCGACGGGGCCCTTCTACCTGCCCTATGACGAGACCGTCTATCTCGACACCTCCTTCTTCGAGGAAATGCGCGACCGATTCCGCGCCGGTGGCGATTTCGCCTACGCCTACGTCCTCGCCCACGAGGTCGGCCACCACGTGCAGAATCTCCTCGGCTACACCGACAAGGTCCACGGTCAACGCGGCCGCATCCCCACCGCGCAATACAACCAGCTCTCCGTGCGTCTCGAGCTCCAGGCCGATTTCCTCGCCGGGGTCTGGGCTCATCACGCCGAGAAAAAGTGGAGGATTCTCGAGGAAGGCGACATCGAGGAGGCGATGAACGCCGCCAACGCGATCGGCGACGACCGTCTCCAGAAGCAGGCCCAGGGGCGCGTCATACCCGACACCTTCACCCACGGCACCTCCGAGCAGCGGATGCGCTGGTTCATGAAAGGCCTCCGCACCGGACGCCTCGGGGATGGCGACACTTTCTCCCTCCCCTACGAGAAGCTCTGAAACGATTCCGTTGAATTCCGCTGGAGTTGGCGCAAAACGCGCGTTCCTTGGGCCTCCCTCCCGAAAATGCTTCAGCCTCGCACGAGTCCCCTCCCGAGTCTCGGATCGATTCCGCCCGCGTCCCTCGCCGCGGAGCTCTGCCATCTGCCGGGCTTCTTCTTCCTCGATTCCTCCTCATCGGAGCCCGGCGAACGCCTCGCGGAAGGCGGGCGTTTTTCCCTGATCACGGCCCGGCCACGCTCGGTCTTGAAAGGGCATCTCTTTCACGAGACCGACTACACCGCCCTGCGCGATCTCCTCGCGAGCCGCCGCCTTCCTGAATCGACCACGCCCGACCTCGGCTTCCCCGGAGCCGGGCTCTATGGCACGATCGATTACGAGGGCGACTTCCTCTTCGGCGAATACGACGATTTCCTCCTTTACGATCACCGCAGCGGCACCTGGACCGGATCCGGTTCGCTCGCCTCGTTCCGCAGGACCCCGGCCGCGGATGACGAGATCGATCCGCCGTCGATCCGCTTTCATGACGAGGTTGAGCGCGAGACCTACTGCCGCCTGGTCGAGCGCGCGCGCGACTACATCGCCGCCGGGGACATCTACCAGGTGAACCTGACCCATCGTTTCACCGCTCCTTTGCCCCACGGGGCCGACCTCTTCACCCTCTATCGCCGACTGCGCGAGATCTCGCCCGCGCCCTTCGCCGCCTATTCGAATCTCGGAGCCCGCACCGTGCTTTCCTCCTCGCCCGAGCAATTCCTGCGTCTCAGCGGACGCACCATCCAGACGCGTCCGATCAAGGGCACCCGTCCCCGCTTCCGCGACCGCGAGCAGGACGAAAAATCCGCCTACGATCTCATCACCTCGTCGAAGGAGATCGCCGAGCTCGTCATGATCACCGACCTCGAGCGCAACGACCTCGGCCAGGTCTGCGAATACGGCTCGGTCGTCGCGACCGAACTCCTCAAGCTCGAGCGATACGCCCAGGTCTTCCACCTCGTTTCCACGATCGAAGGCACCCTGCGCGAAGAGATCGACCACGTCGCCGCGCTCCGCGCCTGTTTCCCCGGCGGCAGCATCACAGGTGCCCCGAAAAAGCGGGCGCGCGAGATCATCACCGAACTCGAGCAGGGTCCCCGCGGCCTCTATACCGGCGTGATCGGTTGTTTCGGTTTCAACGGCGAAAGCCGCTTCAACATCGCCATCCGCACCCTCGTCGCCGAAAACGACGAACTGCATTTCCACGTC
>JALRFZ010000452.1 GCA_023253615.1 Verrucomicrobiales bacterium
GCTTTTCTCCAACTCCGCATCGGAGCCCAGGCCTACCAGAGCGGCAACTTTGAAAAAGCCGCGGAGGCTTTCGGCCAGGCCGCCGCCGAGGGCTCGCCGCGCTATGAAAGCACCGCCTTCTACAACCTCGGCAACACCCTCTACCGTCGCGGCGAGACCGCCCTCTCGGCCCTCTCGCGCGCGCCGTCCGATCCCGATCAGGTGCAGTCCCTCTCCGCACCCGGCGATGCCATGGGAAGCGCCATCCGCGAATGGGAGGGTGCCGTCGAGCACTACGAGACCGCCCTCGGCCTCAATCCTGACAATACCAGAACCGCCCACAACCTCGACTATGTGAAGAAGCGGCTCGAGGCGCTCAAGAAACAGCAGCAAGAGCAACAGGAACAACAGCAGCAGAAACAGGATCAGCAGAAAGATCAGGACGAAAAGAAAGACGAGCAGGAAGAGAAAAAGGACGATTCGAAGAAGGACGATTCCCGACAGAACCCGGATCAGGATCAGCAAGGGAATCAGGAGCCGCAGGACCAGGACTCCTCCTCCGGCGATTCCAAACCCGGGGATCAAAAGGGCGAAGACCCCGGACAGTCGAAACCCGAAGATCCTTCCCGGCCGAAAGACCCGTCCGATTCACCGCAGGATCCCGAAGAGGGCGAATCCGAAGGCAAGGACCAGCCCCCCGGCGACAAGCAACAGCCCGATTCCGGAGAAAATCCGCCGGAAGAGCCCGAGACACCCCAGGATGGCAAGCTCGAGGCCAACCCGAACCAGGCCCAGCCCGGCCAGGCCAACGGCAACCCCGCCCAGGGCCAGCCCATGCAGCGGAATCCCGAGACCGGCTACGCTCCCACCGAGGCGCGCCAACTCCTCGACGCCCTCGCCGATGAGACGGAGGTGAAAGCCATCCTCCCCAAGCCGGCCCGCGGCGAACGATTCAAAAACTGGTAAACACTCCCCATGCGGTCGTTCCTTGTGGTTCATTTTCTCCTTCTCTCCGCCGCGATGATGCCGCTGCGGGCGCAGAATGCCGCGTCCCCGGGCACGCCCACCGACGACATCATCACCGTGAACGTGCTGCGCGACCGCATCGCCGTCGGCGAGATCGGCCAGCTCTTCATCAAGGTCCGCAACGGCGACGCCACCATGCCCGAACGCATCGCCGTCGCCGGGCTCGAGGTGTCCTTCTCCGGCCAGCAATCCTCCATCAGCATCACCGGGGGACGCCAGACCATCGAGACCACCTACTTCTACCGCATCCGCGGCGACCAACTCGGCACCTTCACCATCCCCGAATTCGAGGTGCGCATCGGCGAACGGATCGCGAAGACCAGGCCCATCGTCGTCCACATCACCGAAAACTCGGACCCCGAAGCCGCCCTCGACGCCACCAAACCCTTCTTCGGAAAACTCGAGCTCACCCGCGACACCTTCTACGTGAACGAGCTCGTGCCCTTCACCCTCACCGCCTACGTCCGCGGCCGCAACGCCATCCACGATGTCGTCACCGCCGATCTCGACCACGAGAGCTTCGTCTTCCGCGCCTTCCGCGAAGTGCGCACCGATGGAGCCGACGTCGGCAACACCTACTACTCCTCCGCCGTGCTGCCCTCGCACCTCTTCGCCCTGAAGCCCGGCAACCACCGCCTCGGCCCCGGCAAGATCGTGGTGCGCACGCTCGAAGCCGACAGCAGCGGCTTCGGGCTTTCCACCTTCTTCCAGCGCACCGCCTCGCGCGAACTCGCCACGAACACCCTCAACGTCACCGTCAAACCCCTCCCCGACGGAGCGCCCGTCAGCTTCACCGGCGGCATCGGCAGCTTCCAGCTCACCGCCACCCCCTCCCTGACCACACTCGGAGTCGGCGATCCGGTGACCCTCGATTTCGAAGTCACCGGCGTCGGCAATCTCCGCACCATGGGCGCGCCCGTCTTCGCCATCCCGCAGAAGGGCATCTGGAAAACCTACGAGCCTAACAAAAAGCTCAACGACGAGGAGGATTCCGACGGATTCCGCACCGGCACGATCCGCTTTTCCCAGGTGCTCATCCCCGAGGCGCGCACCGGGACCATCCCCGAGTTCCACCTCACCTACTTCGATCCCGCCAAGGCGGAATACGTCACCCTCAAGACCGGCCCTTTCCCCATCACCGTGAATGAGGCGGCTCCGGGCGCTGCCCCCACCGTCGTCTCCTTCCCCGCCGGAGGCTCCTCCGAATCGGCCGCGAAACGGCCCGATCCGAGATTCGACGACATCCTCCATATCCGCACCGGCGCACCGCAATGGCTCGCCGAAGCCCCTTCGGGCCGGCCCGGCGCTCTTTTCTGGATCGTCCAGGCGCTCTTTTCGATCGCCCTTTGCACCGTGCTCGGCTGGGGGGCGGTGCGCTGGTGGTCGGCGTGGAACGAATCCCGCCTCGCCCCCCTCGCCGAGGTCCCCTTCGCCAAAGCCATGAAGCGCCTCCCCGCGGCCGGTTCACCGCGCCGCGAGTTTTTCCACGCCGTCGCCGCCGCGCTCGCCTCATGGAAACGCGAGCATCCCTCCGCACCGCCGCAGGTCCTCGAAGTCGTCCGCCGCGTCTCCGAACGCTGCGATGTCGTGCTCTACAGCGGCCAGGCGGAGCCCGACTCCCCCGTCTCCGCCTCCGAGGCCGGGGAATTTCTCTCCCTTCTCCGCCGCCTCCCGACGCGCTGAGGCCGCGTCCCGACCGCCCATGACTTTCCGTCCCCTCATCCTCCTGCCCTGCCTCCTGATCTGCGCCACCCTCCGCGCCGAGGAGGCGACCCTCGCCTTTGCCGAAGCGAACCGGCTCTATGAATCCGGCGACCACGCCGCCGCCGCCACCGCCTACGAAAGCCTCGCCGCCGCCGGCCACCTTTCCGCCGATCTCTATTACAATCTCGGAGCCGCCAAGGAAAAACTCGGCCGATCCGGAGAGGCCGTCCTCTGGATGCGGCGCGCCGCCCTCCTCGAGCCCGGCATGCCCGAGGCCCGGCAAAGCCTGGGTCACCTCCGCACCCGTCTCGCCTTTTTCGAGTTCGGCGAGACCTGGCTCGATCGCACCATCGCCGCACTGCCCGCCGGCTTCGGACGCTGGGCCTCCTCGCTCGCGCTCTGGGGCGGCCTCCTCGCCTTCGCCGCCGCCTTCGTCGTGCCCCGGCTCCAGCCGAACCGCTCCGCCTTCGTCACCCTCGGCCTCGTCCTCCTCATGGCCGCCTTCGTCTTTTCCCGCGTCGGACGCTACCGCGAACACCGCCTCGCCCCCGAGCGTTTCACCATCGTCATCGGAGAAAACGTCAACGCCGTCACCGCCCCCACCAGCGATGCCAAGACCGTCGTCGCCCTGCCTCCCGGGTCCGAGCTCCGGCTCCTCCGTGTCGCCGGTCCCTGGACCTATGCCGAGATCCCCGGCGACCTCCGCGGCTGGGTCCGCACCGAAACCAGCCGCCCCGTCTGGCCCCTCCCCGCTTCCCCCGCCGAATCATGAAAATCCCCGCTCTTCCTCTCGCCCTCTTGGCGCTTTTGTCAGGATCCCTCCTTCACGCCGCCCCCACCGACCGGCTCGTCATCGGTGCCGAAGGCGGCAAGGGCCTCGCCATTGTCGATCCCGCCGATGGCAACCGGCTCCTCTGGCATCGCCCCCTAGGCGCCGTCCACGATCTGCATCTGCTACCCAACGGCAACCTCCTCACCCAGGATGGATGGCCGCGCGTCATCGAGGTGAATCTCGCCAAGGAAATCGTCTGGGAATACGACGCCACCAACACCAATCGCAGTGAAGGCGACGGCAAGGTCGAGATCCACGCCTACCAGCGTTTCGACAACGGCAACACCCTCATCGTCGAGTCCGGTCCCGGCCGCCTCCTCGAAGTCGCTCCTGACAAAACCATCGTCAAAGCCCTGCCCCTCGTCGTTTCCAAACCCAACGCCCATTCCGACACCCGCCTCGTCCGCCGTCTCGACAACGGCCATTACCTCGTCGCCCACGAAGCCGACCAGATCGTGAAAGAGTATGATGCCGACGGGAAGATCGTGTGGGAGTTCCCCGTTCCCCTCTTTGGAAAGGCACCCGCCGGCGGCCATGGACCCGAGGCCTTCGGCGGCAAATGCTTCGCCGCGATCCGGTTGAAGAACGGCAACACCCTCGTCTCCACCGGCAACGGCCACAGCCTCCTCGAGGTCACGCCGGCGAAGGAGATCGTCTGGAAGCTCGGGCAGAACGATCTGCCCGGCATCGTCCTTGCCTGGGTCACCACCGTCGAAGAGCTCGCGAACGGCAATCTCCGTTTCGGCAACTGCCACGCCGGCCCCGACCACCCGCAAATCATCGAAGTGACCAAGTCCAAGGAAGTCGTCTGGACCTTCAAGGATTTCACCCACTTCGGCAACGGCCTCGCCAACACCCTCGTCCTTGAAGGCGAAGCCGCGAAAAGTCTGCGCGCGCGTCTCGCTGCACTATAATCTCCTACTCCTACTCTTACCTCATACTCCTACTCAAAACCCGAACGTCCCTCTCCCCTCCGCCGAGTATGAGTAGGAGGTAAGAGTATGAGTGGGAGGGCTCAAGCCCTCCCATGAACCCCCTCCTCGACTCCCGCGACGAATCGATCTACACCCTCCGCACGAAGGCCCCCGGACCGAGCGGAGTCCTGCCCTTCACCCAGGAGCAACTCGCCACCCATCCGAGCGGCCACCTCTTCGGCTGGACGCAGAATGTCGGCATGGGCTGGCCTTCGGATCAGGTCGCAGGCGGCGATTACCTGATTCTCTCCACTCAGGGCGGGATCCGCCAACCGGACGGCAAACCGATCGCCCTCGGTTATCACACCGGCCATTTCGAGGTCGGTCTGCTCATGGAGGAAGTCGCGAAAACGCTCACCTCGCTCGGCGGCGTGCCCTTCGCCGGCTTCGTCAGCGATCCCTGCGACGGACGCACCCAGGGAACCGACGGGATGATGGATTCCCTGCCCTACCGCAACGACGCGGCCACCGTCTTCCGACGCCTCATCCGCTCGCATCCGACCCGCAAGGGCGTCGTCGGCGTCGCCACCTGCGACAAGGGCCTGCCCGCGATGATGATGGCCCTCGCCGCGATGCACGACCTGCCCACCGTGCTCGTGCCCGGGGGCGTCACCCTGCTGAGCGAGGATACCGACGAGGACCTCGGCCGCATCCAGACGATCGGAGCTCGCTACGCCCAGGGCACCCTGAGCTACGCCGATGCCGCCGAAGCCGGTTGCAAGGCCTGTGCCTCACCCGGAGGCGGCTGCCAGTTCCTCGGCACCGCCGCGACAAGCCAGGTCATCGCCGAAGCGCTGGGCCTGACCTTACCACACTCCGCCCTCGCTCCTTCGGGCGCCGATATCTGGCGCGACATGGCCCGCCGCTCCGGAGCCGCCGTGGTCACTCTTGAAAAGCGCGGCATCACGACGAAGGACATCCTCACCGACGCGTCTTTCGAACACGCCCTCGCCGTCCACGCCGCCTTCGGAGGATCGACGAACCTCATCATGCACCTCCCCGCGATCGCCCACCAGGCCGGCGTGCACCGCCCCAATGTCGAGGACTG
>JALRFZ010000407.1 GCA_023253615.1 Verrucomicrobiales bacterium
CTCAATTTCAAGCGACCGAATCCGAATATTCCCTTCGAGGAATTCAAGCTGAAGGTGGCGACCGAGCTCCAGCCACTGCCGCATCTGGGCGATCTCCCGCCGGTGGTCGGCGTGAACAGCTTCGGATTCGGGGGGACGAACTCCCACATCCTGCTCGAGGCCCCGCCGAAGCCGGTGGCGAAAGCGAAGGAATCCCTGCCCCTCACGATTTCGTCAGGATCCTCCAAATCCGTCGAGCGCCCGGTGTTGCTGCCGCTCTCGGCCCGCACCGACGACGCCCTCCGCGACACCGTGATCCGCTGGCGCCGTTTCCTCCGCGCCTCGGATGCCCAGCTCGGCGACATCGCCGCTGCCGCCGGGACGAAGCGCGAACACCACGATCACCGTCTCGCCATCGTGGCGAAGGATCGCGAGGATCTCATCCACCGCCTCACCGAGTGGCTCGCCGAGGGCGACCGCAGCGGTCAAGTCTTCTCCGGACGTCCCGTCGCCGAGGCGCATCCGCTCGTCTTCGTCTTCACGGGTCAAGGTGCCCAATGGTGGGCGATGGGGCAGGATCTCATCCAGCGCGAGCCGGTCTTCCGCAAGGTGCTGGAGGATATCGACTCCTACCTCAAGCCGCTCGCAGGCTGGTCGCTCATCGAAGAGATGACCCGCGACGAGGCCTCCTCGCAAATCAACCGGACGAACATCGCCCAGCCCGCCATTTTCGGCCTGCAGGTCGCCCTTTCGGAGCTGTGGAAATCCTGGGGGATCCGTCCCTCGAAGGTTGTCGGTCACTCCGTCGGCGAAGTCGCCGCGGCCTATGTCGCCGGGGCTTATTCTTTGGAGGATGCGGTGAAGGTGATCTACCACCGCTCGCGCCTTCAAGACCAGACCGGTGGCAAAGGCCGCATGGTCGCGGTCGGTCTCTCCCAGTCCGAGGCCCGCAAGGCCATCGCCGGGAAGGAAGACCAGGTGCAGGTCGCGGTGATCAACAGCCCCGGCATGGTCACGCTCGCTGGCGACACCGCACCGCTCGAAGAGGTGGTGGCCGGACTCGAGGCCCAGGGCAAATTCGTCCGCTGGCTGCGTATCGACTACGCTTTCCATACCCACCAGATGGAGCCCATCCGCGAGGAACTCCTCGAGGTGCTGGCCGACATCAAGCCTCTGCCCACCAGCATTCCCTATATCTCCACCGTCACCGGCGGGGTCTGCGAAGGCACCAAGCTCGATGCCCAATACTGGTGGCAGAACGTCCGCGAGGCCGTGCTTTTCGCCCCTGCGATCGCCAGCCTGATCCGGGCCGGGGAAGATTCCTTCCTCGAAGTGGGGCCGCACCCCGCGCTCCAGAATCCGATCATGGAGTGTCTTTCGGACCAAAACCGGAAGGGTTTCTATTTCTCCAGCCTCAAGCGAAAGACGGACGAATCCGAGGAGATGCTCGGCGGTCTCGCCCGTCTTCACCTGCACGGTTACGCAATCGACTGGAATGCCGTCAACCAGGCCACCGGGGCGATCGTGCGCCTCCCCACCTACGCGTGGCAGCACGAGCGTTTCTGGCTGGAATCGGCCGAGGGCCACTACCTGCGTTGCGCTCCGATCGAGCATCCGCTCCTTGGACTCGCCCAGACCGCGCCCCGCCCGACCTGGCGTTTCGATCTCGATCCCCGCTACTTCACCTGGCTCGACGACCACCGTTTCTGGGACAGCGTCGTCTTCCCGGCCGCCGGATACGGAGAAATCGGTCTCGCCATCGCCCGCAAACTCTTCCCGGGTGAAAACTACGCGGTGGAGGATCTCGAGATGAAAAAGGCCCTCTTCGTCACCGAAGAGAAAGTGCCGACCGTCGAGGTGGTCTTTGATCCCATCACGAAGGTCTTCCAGATTTTCAGCTCTACCGGTGAATACAAGGACTGGGACCTCAATTCCCAGGGTGTCCTGCGCAAACTCCCGGTCCCGGCGGATGCCACGGCCGATCTGAATGCGATCAAGGCCGGCCTGCCCCGCCATTTCACCCACGAGGAGTATTATGAGGATTATGAGGAGGCCGGGTATCAGTTCCGTCCGCTCTTCCAGCACCTCCAGAACGTCTGGCGCAAGGATGGCGAGGCCCTCGCCGAGATCGTCGCTCCCGAGGGACTGAAGGATACGATCCCCGACCACCATTTCCATCCCGCGGTGCTCGATGCCTGTTTCCACACCGTGAAGGGCGGACAGGTGATCCCCGATGGCGCTCTCGCGACCGACTATTTCTACCTCCCGGCGGCGATCCGCAGCATCCGGCTCTACACCGACAAACCGCCGCAGCGCCTCTGGGGGCATGCCAAGGTCAACTCGGACAACGACCGCGAATACATCATCGCCGACATCAAGGTCTATGACGACGGCGGCCGTCTCGTGGCCGAGATTTATGGCTTCCGCGCCGACCGGGTCGAGCAGAGCAAGGCCGACGATCTCGAGAAATGCCTCTACCAGGCGAGCTGGGAGCCGCTCCTGCTGAAAGGCACCCGGATCGAAGGACCGGCCGTGATCCCGGCTCCGGCGGAACTGGTGAAGGCCGCGAACGAAGGCCTGCAGGCGCTCTACGAGGCCCGCGGTCTCGGGAACCACTACGGCAAGTTCCTGCCCG
>JALRFZ010000428.1 GCA_023253615.1 Verrucomicrobiales bacterium
GGCGTCGAAATCCTCGCAATTGCCGCAGTTCTGCACGATTGCGAAGGTGTCGCAGGCATCTTTGAGGATGACCTGGAAGGTGCCGCCGAGGCCCGAGGGCACTTCGTAGGTCCCGCCGATGAGATAGTCCGCGGCCCGGCGGACCTTGCGCACCGTTTCATCGAGACGCTCGAAGAGCACGCCCGCCTCGCGCAGCAGCACCTCGCCCCCCGGCGTGAGACGCACCACCCGGCGGCTCCGGTCGAGCAGGAGCGAGCCCAGCTCGGCCTCGAGCTCCTGCACCGCCCGGCTCAGCGCCGGCTGGGCAATGTGGAGACGCCGCGCCGCCTTCGAGAAGCTCAGTTCCTCGGCGACGGCATGAAAATAGCGGAGATGACGTAATTCCATCGGACGAGGATACGATGCCGGATCGGCATAAGGGCGATACCACGAATCTATTTTCGTTACAAGACAAAGGGAAGTTCTTTTCAGACCGATCCGATCAACCCGGTCAACATGAGCAATCTCCAACTCGCCATCCAGTTTTTCCTGCAGATCGCCGTGATCCTCCTCGCCTGCCGGCTCGTCGGGATGATCGCGGCGCGTTTCGGTCAGCCTCAGGTGGTCGCGGAGATGATCACCGGGGTCCTGCTCGGGCCTTCCCTTTTCGGCCTCGTCGCCCCCGGCGTGCAGGCCTGGCTCTTCCCCTGGGACCCCACCCAGCAAAGCCGCGATACCTCCGCCTACCTGTTCCCTGCTTCCCAGCTCGGACTGGCGCTCTACATGTTCATCGTCGGGCTCGAGTTCCGCATGGACATCGTGAAGGAAAAGCTGAAGAGCTCGGTCGCCGTCTCGCTCGCGGGCATGGCCACGCCTTTCGTTCTCGGGGCCGGTCTCGCCTGGATCCTCTACCATCACACCGAACTGTTTCCGGAAAAGACGAGCCTCTTCGAAGCGATGCTCTTCCTCGGTGCCTCGATGTGCATCACCGCCTTCCCGATGCTGGCCCGCATCATTCATTTCAAGGGCCTGGCCGGCACGACGATGGGCACGGTCGCGATCGGCGCCGGGGCGATCGACGATGCCATGGCCTGGATCCTCCTCGCCGTCGTCCTCGCCAGCTTCGACGGCGAGATCGCGAAATCGCTCTACAACATCGGCGGCGCGGTCGCGTATGTGGCCGTGACCCTCGGCCTCATCCGGCCTCTCATGCTGCGCCTCCAGAGATACCTGATCGAGGACGAAAAGCTCACCGAGGCCGGGCTCGTCGTCGGGCTAGCCCTCATGGCCCTCGGCGCGTGGTTCACCGACGCCATCCACCTCCATGCCGTTTTCGGAGCCTTCGTGATGGGTGCGGCGATGCCGCGTGGTGTCTTTGTCAGGGATCTCATCGCCCGCGTCCAGCCGCTCGCGGTCGCACTCCTCCTGCCGCTCTTCTTCACTTACTCGGGGCTGAATACGAAGATCGGTCTGCTCAATTCGTGGTATCTCTGGTGCATGTGTCTCGCCGTGCTCGCCGCGGCGATCCTCGGGAAGTGGGCTGCCTGCACCCTCGCGGCACGGGCCACGGGCATCTCGAAACGGGAGGCCATGGGCATCGGCATCCTCATGAACGCGCGCGGCCTCATGGAGCTGATCATCATCAACATCGGCCTGCAGCGGGGCATCATCTCCGAGGGCCTCTTCGCCGTGCTCGTGATCATGGCCGTGGTCACGACCCTGATGGCCTCGCCGATCTTCGAAAGGCTCGTCGGCAGCCGCCGGCCGGAGGAAGGGGAGGGAAGCAGACCAGACTCTGTTGCGCCGACCGCTTGACCCTGTTGACTCTCCTCTTTTCTCAAGCCTCCAGCCCGGTCATCGTGCCTGTGCTGGTCGCGAAGCGTTCCTCCTCGAGCCCGAGGCGCTGCAGGGCACTGAGGTAGAGATTGGGCAGCGGATGGTTGTCCTTCTGATCGAAGGCGAGATGCTGGCCGTGTTGGAAGCCGCCGCCGGCAAAGAGCACGGGCATGTTCTTGTTGTCGTGGCTCGAGGCGTTGCCGAGATTCGACGTGAGCAGCACCATCGTCTCGTCGAGGAGGCCGCCGGTCTTGAGCTGGCGCAGGAAATCGCCCCATGAATCGATCGCCGCCTGCTCGACGATGGCGAGTTGACGCAGCTTCTCATCGTCCATGCCGTGATGGCTGAGCCCGTGGTAGCTCTCCTCGACCCCGTCGATGCCGTTCACGTTGTTGCCGGTGACGTGCAGGGTGATGAAGCGCGTCGAATCGGTCGCGAGGGCGAGGTGGATGATGTCGAGAAAGATCCGCTGGACGGCGACCTCGTTGTCGCGCGGGATGGCGGCGGGTTTGGCGAGATCGACCTTGGGCTTCGGCCGGTTCACCCAGGCCTCGTTCGCGACGAGTCGCTGCTCGAGATCGCGCACGCCGGTGAACCACGCGTCGAGCTTGTCACGGTCGGACGCGCCGACTTCGCGCTGCAGGGCCTTGGCTTCCGCGGCGACGGCATCCATCACGCTGCGTCCCTGGCGGATCAGCTCGGCCTGGCGTTCGCGCTCGGCGGGTTTGTCATCGACGAAAAGGCGCGTGAAGAGCCGGATCGCGTCGTTCTCGGCAGGGATCATCGCGCCGGTCTCGGTGTAGGAGGGGCTCGACTCGCGCGCGGTGTTGAGGACGAGCGAGGGAAAACGCGTCTCGTGCCCGAGGTGTTTCGCCATGAGTTGATCGAGCGAGATCGTGTTGCGCGAGGTGGTGCCGCGCATGTTGGGGCAAGCTGAAAAAATGCTGCCCTCGGCGGAGTGGCCGCCGGTGACGCCGGGGTGGGAAGAGCCCGACACCACCGTGAAATCCCCGCGCAGATCCTGGAGCGAGCGCAGGTAGCGCGAAGGCTGGTAGTCGCGCCCGGCGCCTTCGGGCACGAGATTCGGATTGTGGAGGCCGAGGGCGAGACTAACGCCGACAAAACGCTTCGCCTTCTTTTCCTCGACTGCTTTGGCGAAGGCCGGACGCATCGCCTCGAGCAGGGGCAGGGCGAGAGACACGCCGGCACCACGCAGGACGGTGCGACGGGAGAGATGTTTGCCGGAGGTGAAGGTGCTCATGTCAGGAGAAAAGGTTATTTGGTCAGGAAGATTTCGCTGGTGAGGGCGGCGATGACGAGGGAGCGCACGCCGTATTGGTCGGCGGCGGTGGCGGCGACGATCCTTTCGAACATCGCCTCGTCGCTGAAACGCGGCACCGCGCCGGTGGCGTAGGTGAGAAAATGCCGCACGAAGCCGCGGGCAAGGGCTTCATCGCGCTCGCGCTGGATCGCTTTCCACGAGATGATGTCGTCGAAGGCCGCACCCTCGCGCGTCGTGCCGGAGGGATCGACCTTCGCACCATTCTTGCCGGTGCCATACTGCGTCCGCCAGCCGCCCACGGGATCGAAGCTCTCGAGGGCGAAGCCGGGGGGATCGATCGTGAGATGGCACGAGACGCAGGATTCGCTCTCGCGGTGTTTCGCAAGCTGGTCGCGGATGGAGACGGCACCGCGGATGTCGGGCTCGATCGCGGGCAC
>JALRFZ010000476.1 GCA_023253615.1 Verrucomicrobiales bacterium
AACGCTTCGCCATGCCCAACGCCCACATCATGATCCACCAGGTCTCCGGCGGCGCCCAGGGCACCGCCTCCGACGTGGAGCGCACCGTTGAATTCATGTATTCGCTGAAGAAACGCCTCAATCGCATCCTCGCCCACCACACCGGCAGGACCATCGAAGAGATCGAGCGCGACTCCGACCGCGACAACTACATGCCCGCCGCCGTCGCCGCCGAATATGGCCTCATTGACAAGGTCCTCGAGAAGAAGGTTCTCGAGAAGAAGGACTGATCGCCTATCCGGCAATCACCCGTTTTCAGCGAAGCGTCGGGCGTGAGCCCGGCGCTTTTTTTGAACGCACGTCCCGCTAGGGTTTGATCAGTTTGACCTTGGGAAAATACGTTTGATATCGCGAGGGATCCCGCGTGATGATCGCGATCCCCAGCGATTCGGCATGGGCACCGATGAAAAAGTCGGGCAGGGGCAGCACTTTGGTTCCTCCGTTCCGGCGATAGAGGAGAAAGGCTTTTGCGGCAAGGAAAAGTGCCTCACGGGGCAACTCCTCGAACTTCAGCCCCAAGGGTTCGATCAAGTGGTCGACCTCGTGCATGGATTCCGCGCCCGCACACAAGTCCGCATAAATCACGGGATTGATCAGCAGTCCGTCCTTCTGATAACGGGAGATCTGAGCGTCCGACCAGGCACCCCAGACGGGATCGTCGGTGGCGACATCCAGAATCACATTGCTGTCGAGGATCCTGCCCACGGCTTCATTCCTCCCGGGTTTGTTTCATGAGCTCCTCGGTGGTGATCCGCCCCTTCCAGATCCCCCTGACGGAATCACAGACACTGCCGGGCCGCTCCCCCACCTTGACCGAGACGACAGGAGGCACGTCGTCCAAACCAAGAACGGCACGGGTCAGGATGTCACGCGCCTCAGCCTCCATCGCCCGGCCATGGGTGGCGGCACGAATCCGCAGCAAGCGCTTCACGTTTTCGTCCAGATTCCGGATCGTCAGTGTCGTGGACATGACGAAATGTACGCATTGCCAGCATCGCTGTCAATGCCGGCAGATTCTCCCACGACTCCCGAACGAACTCACCCCTCGCCGCGCTCCTCCTGATGCTCCGGCTTCAGCGCGGGCACGACGGTGGCCTTGTCGGCGAAGCGGTCGAAGCGGTTCGAGAGGATCAACAGGGTCGGCGCCCACAGCCCGACGAAAATGCCGAAGCGCTCCGCGTGCGCCTGGGCCTCGGGCTCGTCGCTGCCGAGATACCACCAGATGAAGACAGAGAGCAGGATCGAAAAGATCCCGGCTTGAAAAAAGATCGCGCTGAGGACGCGCAGCATTTGCGGATTCATACCCGCGCATTATGCCGGAGCCGGGTGCCGGGCGCTCCGCGGATCTTGGCATTCTCGCCGCTCATTCCGCAATCGGCGCTCAGGTCAGAAAAGGATTCGTCGCCTTTTCACGCCCGATCGTCGTTGTGGGTCCGTGCCCCGGCAACACCTCGGTCTCTCCCGGGAGGGGCCAGAGCTTTTCCCGGATCCCCGCGAGGAGTTGCTCGTGGTTGCCGTTCGGAAAATCGGTGCGCCCGATGCTGCCGGCGAACAGGACGTCGCCCCCGATCAACAGGGGCACGCCTTTCACCCCGAAACAGACGCTGTCAGGCGAATGACCGGGCACGTGATAAAGATCGAGAACGAGTCCGCCCAGATCGATCAAGTCGAGACCCGCGAAACAATGGTCCACCGTGTAGGGATCGATGTCGCAGGGGATGCCCATCATGCGCTCGAGGCGTTTTGAAAGGGTCAGCTCCTCCGAAGGCTCCGAATGCGCGTAGACCGGACACCCGAATGCCTCCTGGATTTTCCCGACATCGAGGACGTGGTCGTGATGCTGGTGCGTCAGGATCAGCGCCTCTGGACGCACCCCCTGGTCCGCCAGCCACTCCGTGATGCCCTCCGGCGCGTCGAAGACCCACGACTTGCCGTCCCTCGTGACGACGTAACCGTTTGTCTGGAATAAGCCGCCGCAAAAGCCGGAAAGTTGCAAATCGCTCATCGTATCGTTCTCCCTTCTTTAGGGCAATTCCGCCACGCTTCAACTTTTCCCCTGTGCAATCGCGCGGGAGGCGGTATAAAAGATGCTCTTTCAACCGCTTATGCCGCTCCGTTTCGAATGTCCGCACTGCTCCTCGCGTCTCTCCGCCGGTCGCGAGCTCTACCACACCGTCCTCGATTGCCCCGACTGCGGCAAAGAGTTCATGGTACCGACACCGGAAGACATCAAGCTGCCGACACACACCCTGAAATTCATCTGTCCACATTGCCGGCGCAAACTCTCGGCCACGCCCGACCAGTTCGGCACCGAGATGCCCTGCCCCTTCGTGAATTGCGGCAAACCCATCCAGGTGCCCGAGCCCGATTGGAAGCCGGTGGGTGGAGCGGAGTGAGGGCAGCCCCATCGAAGAGGGTTTGACCGCGCATTCGACCCTCTTCACTCCCGCGGCGTGTGGAGTTTCGCCTTCGACCGCCCGTCCTTCCACAGGTCGTATTGCGGATCAGCGCAGGTGGTGAATTTCGCATCCAGCTTCGCGATCATCTCCGCCTGCTTCGCCGCGAGTTCCGCCTGGCCGAAAAGGTTGAACCTCTCGTGTGGATCCTCTTGCAGGTCGTAGAGCTCCGAAGGCCCCCGTCGGAAAACGACGCAGGACGATTTTCCACCGGTCGTCCCGATAGGAACGGCACCCCTCCATCTCGTAGATCATCTCGTTGGTCCATTCGACCGGCGCTCCCTTGAGGACCGCCGCGAAACTCCGGCCCGGCAGATTCGCGTCCGCCGGAATGCGATGCCCGAGGCCGAGTTGATCAAGCACGCTGGGAAAAAAGTCGTAATTGCTCACGAGCAGGTCGCTCGTCCCCGTCGTCACCGCACCCGGCTGGCGGAAGATCAGCGGGATCTGCATCATCAGATCATGCGCCGCGATCGGTTTGGTGTGGTCGCCCATGCCGAAGAATCCATTCTGCCCGCCCATCCAGCCCTGGTCCGCCGCGTAGACGACGAGGGTGTTCTCCTCGAAACCGTTCTCCTTCAGCGCCGCAAGGATCTCCCCGACCCCGTCATCGACCGCGCTCGTCTCGGCGGCGACACGGCGGATGCTGGTGAGGTTGTTGTGATAGGGTTTGTTGGCGTGCTGCCAGGGATGCATCGTGTCGCGCGGGAAAGAAGGCAGCCATTGGTCCGCGTAGGTGGCGGCGTGGCGGTTTTTCGCGGGCTCGAGGAGGAGCGGACTCAGATTGTAGGGGCCGTTGTAGGCGAGATAGAGGAAGAAGGGCTTTCCACTTCCCTTCTGCTCCTCGATGAAACGTTTCCCCCGCTCCGTCCACAGGTCGGTCATGTACTTCGGCGTCGGTTTGATTTCACCGTTTTCGATGATCGGGTCGGAGTAGAAATCCCGCGTGCTTCCGCGCTCCATCGTCACCCAAGTCGAGAAACCGTCCTGCGGGGTGAGATTCGCGCCAAGGTGCCATTTTCCGACGAGACCGCAGGTGTAACCCTCGTCGTGAAGGATCTCCGGCAGGGTTTCGAACTCCTCGAGCGTGTAAAAGGCCTCGGGTCCGATCATGTACTTCGGGTCGAGGAAGGAATGCACCCCGTGCTGCGAAGGGATCAACCCGGTCAGAAAGGTCGCCCGCGTCGGCGAACAGACCGGGTTGCTGCTCAGGGCACGGGTGAAACGCATCCCTTCGGAGGCGAGCCGGTCGATGTTCGGGGTGCAGATGTCAGGATTCCCGTAGCAGCCCAGGGTCCACGCGCCCTGGTTGTCGGTGAGGATGAAGACGAAATTCGGCGGTCGGTCCGCGGCGGGGCAGGGAAACGCGAAGAGGCAGACAAGGAGCGACAGGAAACGTCTCATGCGGCCGTTCTACCGGATCTCGGCAATCCTGGCAATCCCGCGAAGAAGCGGACCCGCGACCCTACGGCTGGAGTCGTCATTTCGACGACGCCTGCACCCACCTGGCGATTTCCAGCGACATCCGGCCGACGAGGGTCTCTCCATCGACCGGTTTCGTCGCGTGTCCGGCCCCGATCACGGGAACGAAGAAGTAGCGCGGTCCCCCGTTCGCAGAATCATCGACATACCCCAGCTCGAGGGCGTGATCGCTGATGAGCCCGCTCTTGTGAAAGTATTTCGCCTTGGGAAACACCTCGCCGGCCGCACGTGTCCAGCCGCTCGGACCCGATTCGGCCGCCACCGTGGCGAGTCCGCTGAGACCGCCGCCGCCCTCGCGCAGGAAGCGCAGTTGTTCGTCGCTGATCCGGAACCGCTCCGACTCGGGAAGCTGCTCGTGAAAAAGGACCCGCCTGAGACAGTCGGCCAGTTCGCGCGGGGTCGTCACGTTTCCGGTCTTGGCGTCGATCAGCGTGCAACCTCGTTCTTCCGAATAGGAACGTCCGCTCCAGGTGTGCTCGATCACGAAGGATCGGCTGCCGTCGGGTGAGGCGAGACGAATCCGCTGGGCTTCCTCGCGTTCGTAAACCCAGGGCCGCGTCCGCACATATCCGCGCATCAAGGCCGAGTTCGGAAAGCCGCGCTCCGCGGTGAGGAACTTCGTGTTGAGCCAGTCGATTCCGACGAGCCGGAGGAGCAGGGTGTAATCCTCGTTCGAAGAGCGGCGGAAAACCTCGCTCGAAAGTTCCCGCAGCGTCCGGCTGGAGTCGAGGATCCATTTCCCGTCCGCCTCCCGGTGTTCGAAGGTCGCCGTCACGTCGAGGTCGAAGCCCGCCTCCCGCACCCGCTCCATCGCCGCGATCACCGCGTAGAGCTTCACCGTGCTGGCAGGCCAGAAGTCCTTCCGGTCGGCCGTGTCCCGGTATTCGATCCAGTCGAAGACAGGCGATCCCTCCTCTCCCTCGCGGACGTGACAGACCACCGCGAGTTTCTTCAATTCGGGCGCCACCGCGTCCAGCGCCGCATCGAGCGCGGCATCGGACCGCTCCGCTCCGAAGGTGAAGTCAATCGCCTGGGACATGATCAACGGAAGCATGGCTCGCATCCCGGTCCTCGCCATCGGAATGAGGCGGTTGAAGAAAACGAATGGCATCCGTTCCCTTTATCCGAAAGAACCCTCGGAACTCAATCACGGAAAAAGCTCCGGGCCCGCGTACAATTCTTGTCCCGGCCGGGACAAGAATTGTAACCGAGGTGAAAGGGGAGCCTGAAGGCGGCCGGACCTTGACCCTTGGCCGCCCTGATCGCGGACCGGGCGAATGATCGAATCATACCAAAACGCCCGCCCTGCGTCCAAGACTCGCCCACGCCCCGCCCCGATCATGGAGCGAGGTTTTCCACAACCCTGCGCCCATGAATACCGGAAACCGATCTGTCTGGATTTCCCTGTCGCTGATCCTTGCCGGACGCAGCCTCGTTGCCGTCGATCTCCCGCCCGCTGCGGAGCGCTTCGATTTCCAGCGGGACATCCGCCCGATCCTCGAGAACTCCTGCGTCTCCTGCCACGGGCCGCGCCAGCAGAAGGGCGGGTTCCGGCTCGACTCCTCCGAGCATCTCCGCAAGGGCGGTGAAAACGGCGAGGTTTTCGCCAATGGCAAAAGTGCCGAGGCCGATTTCATCCATCGCGTCGCCCGCCTCGACGCGGATGAGGCGATGCCGCCGAAAGAATCGCAGGCCCTGAAGCCGGAACAGGTTGGCAAACTCCGCGCCTGGATCGACGCGGGCGCGCCGTGGCCGGAAGGCTTTGTCATCCGCGATTCCGCGCCGCTCGAATTGACCCAAGCCGATCTCGCGAAACTGCCGCCCGCGGCGAATCGCAAGATCGACTTCGTGAAAGACGTGCAGCCCATCTTCGCAGGGGCCTGCTACGAATGCCATGGACCCAAACATCAGGAGGCGAATTTCCGTCTCGATCACAAGCCGACGCTCTTCGCCGGAGGCGCGCTCGGCCCGGCTCTCACGAAAGGTAACGGCGCGAAATCGACCTTGATCCATTTCGTCGCCGGACTCCGTCCCGAAGGCCGCATGCCGAAGAAGGGCGATCCGCTCTCAGCCGAACAGATTGGCATCCTCCGTGCATGGATCGATCAGGGCGCGGACTTCCCCGACGAAGCGAGTATCACGATCGAGGACAAGCGCGATCACTGGTCCTTCCAGGCGCCCGTGAAGGCCCCGTTGCCGAAGAACGGCGAGTCGCACCCCATCGACGCCTTCATCAAGGACCGCCTCGTGCGCGAGGGCCTCGATTTTTCCCCCGCGGTCGCACCGACGACCCTGCTCCGCCGCATTCATCTCGACCTCACCGGCCTGCCGCCGACGATCGCGGAGCAGCGCGCTTTCACATTGGAAGAAGCCGACAGGGCCATCGAATCTTTGCTTTCGTCAGCGCACCACGGCGAACGATGGGGTCGTCACTGGCTCGACGCGGCGCGCTACGCGGACAGTGATGGCTACGAGAAAGACAAGCCGCGCATCAACCACTTCTACCGCGACTGGGTCATCGGCGCGATCAACCGCGACCTGCCTTATGATCAGTTCATCATCGAACAGATCGCGGGCGACCTCCTGCCGGATGCGACGCAGGAGCAGATCGTCGCGACCGGCTATCTCCGGAATTCGATGCTCAACGAGGAAGGCGGCGTCGATCCCGAGCAGTTCCGGATGGAGGCGATGTTCGACCGCATCGACGCCATCGGAAAGGGCATCCTTTCGCTCGGGCTGAACTGCGTGCAGTGCCTCGATCACAAGTACGACCCGATCTCGCAGGAGGAATACTACGAGATTTTCGCCTTCCTCAACAACGATCATGAGGCCCAGCCGCGCGTCTTCACACCCGGCGAGGAAATGCTGCGGGCCCAGGTCCTCCGCGACATCGGCGCGATCGAGTCGCGGCTCCGCGAGGAGACGCCCGACTGGGAGACGAAACTCGCGGCCTGGGAGGCCGAATGGCGCGCCGCCGCGAAACCCGAATGGACCGTGATCCGTCCCGAGGTCGACAAGAACGCCACGGGAGGCCAGCGCATCCTTCCGCAGCCGGATGGTTCCTTCATCGCCGCCGGATTCCAGCCTACCAAAAGCACCACGGTGCTGCGACTGAAGTCGGATCTGAAAGGCATCACCGGCTTCCGGCTCGAGATGCTGAATGATCCCAACCTGCCCGCGAACGGACCGGGGCGTTCCTTCATGGGCACCTTCGGCCTCTCGGAATTCGAGGTCGAGGGCAGCGGGATCGATGGCAAGCCCGTGCCCGTGAAATTCGCCCGCGCCACCTCCGACTTGCAGGCCCCGGAGAAGACGAAGGTGCATCCGCTCTTCAATGAGAAGGAACCGAAGGAGCGCTACTTCGGTCCCGCCAGTTACGCCATCGACGGCAATTCCGACACCGGTTGGACGTCCGATCTCGGCCCCGGCCGCCGCAATTTCGAAAGTGTCGCCGTTTTCACCGCCGCCGCGCCGGTCGATGGGACGGAACTCACCTTCAAACTCTCGCAGAAGATCGGCGGATGGAATGCCGACGATCTCCAGGCCGCGCAGATGGGACGCTTCCGCCTCAGCGCGACGACTTCACCGGAACCCTCGGCCGATCCCGTGCCTCCGCTCGTCCAGGCCGCGCTCGCGGTGCCGCGCGAACAACGCACCCCGCATCAGGTGGCGACGATCTTCAATCATTGGCGCACCGTCGCCGGGGAGCGCCATCCGGAGCTCGCGGAGAAGTATGCGAAGGCAGATGCGGAGATCGAGGCGCTTTGGGCACAGCATCCCGAGGGCGTCACCCAGTTCACCCTCATGGCCCGCGAGGAGCCTCGCCTCACCAGCGTATTGAAGCGCGGCGACTGGCTCAAGCCGGCCGAATCCGTTACCCCCGGCGTGCCCGCGGTGCTCAATCCGCTGCCGGAAAATGCCGGTGAAGACCGGCTCACCTTCGCGAAGTGGATGGTGGATCGCCGCTCGCCGACGACGGCGCGGGCGCTCGTCAACCGCGTCTGGCAAGCCTATTTCGGCACCGGACTCGTCGCCACTCCCGAGGAATTCGGCACCCAGGGCGAGGCTCCGAGCCACCCGAACTGCTCGACTGGCTCGCCGTCGATTTCATGGAGCACGGCTGGAGCCTGAAGCATCTCCACCGGCTC
>JALRFZ010000491.1 GCA_023253615.1 Verrucomicrobiales bacterium
GTCTCCGACTTCCGTCCGGGCGAGATCGTCAGCGGCGAGGGTCACGTCGTCTGCGGCCGCTGCCGCAATTGCATGGCGGGACGCCGCCACCTCTGCAAGGACACGAAGGGGATCGGGGTGAACCGTCCCGGTGCCTTCGCCGAATACATCGCCCTGCCCATGGCGAATGTCTGGCATCACGCCGACGACATCGACCGCGACCTCGCCGCGATCTTCGACCCCTTCGGCAACGCGGTCCACACCGCCCTGACTTTCGAGATCCTCGGTGAAGACGTCCTCATCACTGGAGCGGGTCCGATCGGTTGCATGGCCGCGGCGATCTGCCGCTATGCCGGGGCCCGTCACGTCGTCGTCACCGATGTGAATCCCTGGCGTCTCGATCTCGCGAAGAGACTCGGCGCGACCCGGACCATCGATGTGCGTCATGAGCGTATTGCCGAGGTTCAGAAAGAACTCGGGATGTCCGAAGGCTTCGACGTGGGGCTGGAGATGTCGGGCAATGCGTCGGCCTTCCGCGAGATGCTCGCGAATCTCTGCCATGGCGGAAAGGTCGCGATGTTGGGGATTCCCTCCGAGGAGATCGCGATCGATTGGAATACGGTCGTCTTCAACATGCTCACGATCTCCGGGATCTACGGCAGGCGGATGTATGAGACCTGGTACAAGATGACCGTCATGCTCCAGGGCGGCCTCGACATCCGTCCGGTCATCACGCACCGTTTCAGCTACACCGACTTCGAGGAAGGCTTCGCGGTGATGAAGAGCGGGCAGTCGGGAAAAGTGATTTTGAAATGGTAAATTGTCAGGCCCATGCATTCCCCCTACCAAACCCACCTCGCCGATCAACTCGCCTCGCTCCGCGCCGCCGGACTCTACAAGACCGAGCGCGTTCTCACGACACCCCAATCCGCCCACGTCGCCACCAGCACCGGGGACGAGGTGATCAACCTCTGCGCGAACAACTACCTCGGTCTCGCCAGCCACCCAGAGGTGATCGCGGCGGCTCATGAAGCCCTCGACCGCTGGGGATACGGTCTTTCCTCGGTGCGTTTCATCTGTGGCACGCAGACCATTCACAAGGACCTCGAGGAACGTCTCAGCGCCTTCCTCGGCACGGAGGACACGATCCTTTATTCCTCCTGCTTCGATGCGAACGGCGGGCTTTTTGAGACCATTCTCGGCGAAGAGGACGCGATCATCTCCGATGCGCTGAACCATGCCTCGATCATCGACGGCATCCGTCTCTGCAAGGCGAAACGCTACCGCTACGCGAACGGGAATCTCGATGAGCTCGAGTCCTGTCTGAAGGAGGCGCGGTCGCAGCGTTTCCGGCTCATCGCGACGGACGGGGTGTTTTCCATGGATGGATCCATCGCCGATCTCAAGGCGATCTGCGATCTCGCGGATCGCTACGGAGCTTCGGTGATGGTGGATGACTCCCACGCTGTCGGAGTGATCGGCGCGACGGGGCGGGGGACCCACGAATACCGCGAGGTGATGGGACGAGTTGATGTTTTCACCGGCACCCTCGGCAAGGCCCTCGGTGGCGCCAGCGGCGGTTACACGAGCGGGAAGAAGGAGATCATCGAGCTGCTCCGGCAACGCTCGCGCACCT
>JALRFZ010000494.1 GCA_023253615.1 Verrucomicrobiales bacterium
CCGCGCAGCTCGCCGACGCTGTTGAAGAACTCGTAATCGACCTCGTCCTTCAAGTGGGTGGTGCCGTTGTCGGAGGAGAAGACGATGAGGGTGTTTTCGGCCAACCCGAGTTCGGCGACGAGATCGACGATTTCGCCGACCTGGGTATCGAGCTTGGAGATCATCGCCGCGTAGGCGGCACGCGGCGTGAAGTGCGGGGTGTAGCCGCCCTTGGGACGGGTGAAGGGCGGATCATTCCACTTCATCGCGAGGTAGGGCTCGAGTTCGGCATCGGGGATGTGGAGGGCGACGTGGGGGAGGATGTTCGGATAATACAGGAAGAAGGGGCGGTCGCGGTTCTCCCGGAGGAACTTCAAGGCCTCTTCGTGGATCCGGTCGGGCGCATAGTCCTGACCTTTGAAACGATCGTAGCTGCGGGGATCGTTCGGATCGGCTCCAGGAGCGAGGCCTTCGTGGCCCGGCACGGGCGGATCGTTTTTGAGGGGGAACAATTCCCCGTCGCTCCACAAGGTGGCGGGATAAAAGGAATGCGCATGGGCCTGGCAGTTGTAGCCGAAGAAGCGGTCGAAACCCTGCCGGTTCGGGTTGCCGTCCGACCACGTGTTGCCCAATCCCCATTTGCCGAAGGCGCCGCAGGTATAGCCCTGCTCCTTCAGCAGTTCGGCGATGGTGAGGTCGTCGGAGAGCAGCGGATGCTGTCCCTCGGGCTTCACCGAGGCGTTGTCGCGCACGGTGGCGTGGCCGGGGTGTCGACCGGTCATCAGGACACAGCGCGAGGGTGCGCAGACGGCGTTGCCGGAATAGGTGCGGGTGAATTTCATCCCCGAAGCGGCGAGGGCGTCGATGCGGGGCGTCTTGATCTTTTCCTGTCCGTAGCAGCCGAGCTCGCGGTAGCCGAGGTCATCGGCGAGAATGAAGATGATGTTGGGCTTTTCGGCGGCGGGCAGGACCGCCGCGGTGAAGAGGGTGCAGGCCAGGAGCAAAGAGGGTTTCATCCCCGAAAGTGAAACCCGTATCCCCCCTCCGCGTAAAGCCTTCTTTGCTCTGTCCGGGTTTGCGGCCATATTCCGGCCATGCCCCTGCACCTCGATCCCCTCTCCCGCCGGCGCTTCCTCGGAGGCGGAACCATCCTCGCCCTCTCCCCGTTTTTCCCGGCATCGCCGGCACGCGCGGCGGAGACGGAAACCTGGGCGCTGCTTTCGGACACGCACATTGCCGCCGATCCCGCCCTGAAGTCGCGCCAGGGGGTGAATATGGCGGACCACCTCCGCAAGGTCGTCGCCGAGGTGGTGGCGGAGAAGGAATCGCTCGCGGGAGTCATCATCGACGGCGACTGTGCCTACGACGACGGCCAGCCCGGCGACTACACGACTTTGCTGGAAATCCTCGATCCGCTCCGCGAAGCGGGCCTGCCGGTGCATTTCACCCTCGGCAACCACGATGATCGCGTGAACTTTTCCGCGGCGGTCGGCGCGGCCACGGGAGAATCGCCGGTGGAGGGGAAACACTGCTCGATCCTCGAGACCCCGCTGGCAAACTGGATCCTCCTCGATTCGCTCCGCTACGTGAACAAGGTCGAAGGCGAGTTCGGCTCGGCGCAGCTCGCGTGGATCGAAAAACTCCTCGCGGCGAATCCTGACAAACCCGCCATTCTCATGGGCCACCATTATCCCCAGGTCTTCCGCGAGGACATCATCCCGGGTGATGAGAAGATCAAGATCAGCGGTCTCGTCGACAGCCAGCCCTTCCTCGATCTGATCGGCAAACACCCCGCCGCGAAGGCCTACATCTACGGCCACAGCCACACCTGGCTGATGAAAAAGGAGGCGAACGGCCTCCACGAGATCAATCTGCCGCCCACCGCCTATGTCTTCAACGAGTCGATGCCGAACGGCTGGGTGCGGGCGACGCTCTCGAAAGGTGGTATCGAACTGGAACTCCGCGCCCTCGATCCCGGCCATCCGCAGCACGGCGGGAAACATCAGCTCTCTTGGCGCTGAATCTCATACTCCTACTCTTACCTCATACTCATACTCAAAAACGAAGCACTCCGGACCTCCGACTTCGAGTAGGAATAAGAGTATGAGGTAAGTGTAGGAGATTTTTATCATGTCACTCCTCGGCCGCATCCGCACTCTCGTCGTTCTCCGTGAATCGGATCACGGGCTTTACCTCGATGCGGGACAGCTCGGCGAAGTGCTGCTCCCCACCCGCGAAGTGCCACCGGAAATCGAACCGGGCGACGAGGTGCGGGTCTTCGTGGCGCGCGACTCGGAGGATCGCATCATCGCGACGACCCGCCTCCCCTACGCCCAGGCGGGAGAATTCAAAGGGCTGAAGGTGATCGAGATCAACCCGCGCGTCGGTGCCTTCCTCGATTTCGGGCTTGCGAAAGATCTCCTCCTGCCCTTCGCAGAGCAGAGCAAACCGGTGCGGCCGAGCGAAACCGTCGTCGTGCGCATCCTCGTCGATCCCAAGAGCGACCGTCTCATCGCCACGAGCAAACTCGGCCGTTACCTCGACAAGACGGCGCCGAAGTATGTGACGGGACAAGAAGTGCCGCTGATCATTCTCGAAAAGACACCCCTCGGCTACACCGCCGTCGTCGATGGGCGCCATCGGGGCCTCATCCACGACAGCGAAGTCCGCCGCCCCCTTGCGACTGGCGAAGAAGTGACCGGCTACATCCGTGCGGTGAAGGAGGATTACAAGATCGACCTCGCCCTCGAGCCGGTCGGATTCGGCCGGGTCACGGATCTATCGACCCGCATCCTCGATGCCCTCAAGGCCAATGGCGGACGACTCGAGGTCGGCGATGCGAGCCCGCCCGAGGCGATCCAGGCCCTCTTCGGTGCGAGCAAGAAGGCCTTCAAGCAGGCGGTCGGCACGCTTTACCGCAAAAAGCAGATCGTGCCGGGCCCGCATTCGATCGAGCTGGTGAAGCCGGCGCGACGTTGATCCCTTTCCCTTTCATGAGCCAAACCTCCGATACTCCCCCGATCGACGCGATGTCGCTGCGCCTCGCCGCGGCCAACGCCCTCATCCGCCGTCGTCGCAGCATCAAACCGCAGGACATGGACGACCGCGGCGTCGATCCGCGCCTGATCGCCGCGATCCTCGAAAACGCGAACTGGGCCCCGACCCACGGCATGACGGAACCCTGGCGTTTTTTCCTCTTCACCGACGCGGGCCGTGATCGACTCGCGGACTTCTGCCAATCCCTCTACCGCCGGCTCACGCCCGAGGCGGAATTCCGTCTGGATAAATTCGACAAACTGCGTAGCAATCCTCTCAAGGCTCCGGTCACGATCGCCATCGCGATGAAGCGGCAGAGCATTGAAAAGATCCCCGAGATCGAGGAGATCGAAGCCGTCGCCTGCGCCGTGCACAACATGCATCTCACCGCCTCGGCCCTCGGCCTCGCCGCTTTCTGGGCGACGCCGCCGCTCGTCTACACCGATGAGATGCGCCAGTGGCTGGGGCTCTCCGATCCGCGGGACAAATGCCTCGGCTTTTTCTACCTCGGCTGGCCTGCGAGCGAGACCTGGCCCGAGGGCAAACGCGGCGATCTCTCGGAGAAGGTCGTGCATGTGATGAAGTAAAATGCGGATCACCGGCGCCTCATGAGTCTCCCGACGATCCTGCGACGACTCCTGATGGTGGTGATGTCAGGGGCTTTTTCCGCCACCGCCGAGGAGGCGAAGCCGGTCGTCACGACGCGCACCGATGAGGCGGGGCGGCTCCTGAACGAATGGTTCACCGCGGGCACGGCGGCGGGTCATGCAGGAGACTATTACGACAACCGAGATGCGGGGCATTCGCCGCTCGACCTCGCGATCTTTCCCCTGCTGCGTCCCCTTCCCTATCTCGACAGCCAGCGGGAGCAGAAGAAGGACTACGGCCCGCCCGGCGAGATCCGGCCCGAGACGGTGATCGGCAACGCGTCCTTGTCGGGTCCGGCGGTCGGGGGCGCGAGCATCCCGCGCATTCTCACGTCGACCCGCGACGGCCTCGCCTTTCTCCGGACCCAATACCTCGCGAACCAGCTTTATGTGTTCCCCGAGCATCAGGATCACGATGCGGCGGGTGAGGGTCTGTCAGGGTACGGTGATCTCTACGCGGTGAATTCGCCCTACCTGATCATCTCGCAGGGGTCCTCGGGCTCGGACCAACCGCTCCTCCGCGCCGTGGCGATGACGTTGGCCTCATTCCGGCCGGAGGTGAAAGAGACACTGCGACGCCAGAAGCTGTTGATGCCGGTGGTGCAGCAGATCCTGCGGACTTCCCTGAGATCGGTGCAAAATCGCGAGGATTACCTGACGGCCACGGCGCATCCGAGCGTTTTCGACGCCGGGCTGCTCGACGAGGAAAAAATGATGCGCTCGGCCCAGGCGATGACGATGCAGACCCTGCCGCCGCTCTTCCATCTCGAGCTCGTGCGCGAGTCGCCCGCTCCACGGCCCGGAATTGATTTTTTCGAGGGCTCCGGCCGCGATTCCGAGTCGCTCGCCGATCAGGGCATGGTGATCGCCCGCGTCATTCGTGGCATGGAACGCGAACGCGAGATCACGGTGCGTGTCGCCCGGGTGCAGGAATGGGCGGGGCGCCCCCTGCAGATCCATTGGCGCGTCCTCCGCGGCGACGAGGCTTCGGTGACCCTGACGCGATCGGAGACGGCACCCGAAGCCACGATCCGGGTACGCTGGACGAACCCGGGCTGGACCGTGCCGGGCCCGGACCGCATCGACACCCGCCGCATTGAAATAGGCGTCTTCGCGGATGATGGCGAGCGTTATTCTCCGCCTTGTTTCATCACCTTCTATTTCCTGCCCAACGAACAACGCCGCTACGACGGGCAAGACCGCATCGCCGAGACCGACTACCGTTTCCCCGGAGCCTTCACCGACATCACCCTGACTTCGACCAAACCCTGGCGCGATCTCTATCATTACGACAAAAGCACGGGCGCGTTGACCGGCTGGACACGCGAAGAAGAGAGCAAACCGTCCATGGCCTTCGACGCGGAAGGAAGGCTGCTCGAGGGCGGCAAGGCCCTACCGGTGCGCTACGAGGTCGATCCGGCGACCCATCACTTGCGGCAGGTCCCGCAGTGATCCCACCACTCCACCACTCCACCACTCCCCGGAGCAAAGAGGGTTGACTTGCGCACCAAAGACTGTTCATTCAAGCACACCCATGCCCATCCACCTTTCCCATCGCGGTCGCGGCACGATCGAGAGTCCGCCGAACCGCTTCGAGCGCCTCTCGATCGAGAGCGACGACGGGGCGTGGGAAGAGATCGCGAAGGTCGATCCCGATTTCGAGCCGCGACGCCTTCGCACCGAGTTCCTGCGCGACGATTCCAAGTCGCTCATCACCGCGAACGACAGTCCTGACATCGGTTTCACCCACAGCCTGAATCCCTATCGCGGCTGCGAGCACGGCTGCGCCTACTGCTACGCGAGACCCTACCACGAATACCTCGGCTACAATGCGGGGATTGATTTTGAGACGCGGCTTCTCGTGAAGGAACGCGCGCCCGAACTGCTCGAGGCGGAGTTGGCGAAAAAGTCGTGGGTGCCGACCTCGCTCGCCTGCAGCGGGGTGACGGATTGTTACCAGCCGATCGAGCGAAAGCTGGAGATCACGCGCCGCTGCCTCGCCGTGCTCGCCGACTTCCGTCAGCCGGTGGGATTGATCACCAAGAACGCCCTCGTCACGCGCGACCTCGATCATCTGCGCGATCTCGCGCAACATGGCGCGGTGAACGTGGTGCTCTCGCTGACGACGCTGGACGCGAAACTCGCCTCGGTGCTCGAGCCACGGGCCTCGCGTCCGGAGGCACGACTCGCGGCCATCCGCACCTTGAGCGAGGCGGGCATTCCCGTAGGCATCTCGCTCGCGCCGATCATTCCGGGTTTGAACGATCACGAGATCCCAGCCTTGATGGAGGCGGCGGCGGCGCATGGGGCGAGCTTCGCCTTGGGCACGGTGCTGCGTTTGCCTCTGGCGGTGAAGGATGTCTTTTCGGCCTGGCTCGACCGCTTCGAGCCCGGAAAGAAGGCGCTCATTCTCGGTCGCGTCGCCGAAGTGCGCGGCGGCAAGCTGAACGACCCGAATTTCGGCAGCCGCATGACCGGCACGGGTCCGCTCGCGGAACAGATCGGCCGGCTCCTCGAGGTCGCGAAACGCCGCGCGGGACTGGATCGCCCTCGGGAGCCGCTATCGACGAAGGCCTTTCGGCGGCGGATGCCGGGGCAAATGGAGTTGTTTTGATTGGATCGGGAACCCCGTTTGCGTCCCTATCCGCCGAACTCGTTTTTCGGCGAAGCTCGCGGGATGAACCGCGTTTTTCTTTTTCTCGCCCTCGTCGGAGGAGGCCTCGTTTTCGCCCAAGAGCCCCCCAAGCCGGAACCCTTTCCCGGCGAGGCGCGGCTCCTCCTGCCACCGGTGATCCATGCGCTGGAGGGGCTGGAAACGAACGTGTATTTCGACAACGCTTTTCTCCTCTTGAATCCCGCGAACGTCGTGGCGGACATCACTTGCGCGAAGGGTGCCCAACAGGTGGAACGCTGGACGTGGACACCCAAGCCGGACGAGACGGGAGATTTTCCGTTCACCCTCGAGCTGCGCGATGGCACGAACGCCGTGGTCGCCCGCGCCGGGAGTCTCGTGAAGGTGCGCCCCCGCGCCTTTGCCGGCTCCACGGAGGCTCCGCTGTCGCTCTTGATCATCGGCGACAGCCTCACCGCGGCATCGATCTATCCGGAGAGGATTCTGCAATTGGCGAAGGAAGATCATCTGCCCCTGCACCTCGTGGGGAGTCGCGGCCCCGGGGTGGAAGAAGGCAAGGCGCCCGGAGAAGTCCGCCACGAGGGCTACGGGGGCTGGACCGCGGAACGATTCGCGACGCACTACAACGGCAAGGCGCGCATCGGGATCACCAAAGAATGCGGGAGTCCTTTTCTCTACAAGACCGATCCGGCCAATGCGGAGGAGAAGCCGAAACTCGATTTTGCGCGTTATCTCTCCGACGTCGGCGAAACAAAGCCTCCCGACTTCGTGACGATCCTTCTCGGCTGCAACGACACCTTCGGCGCGACCGATGAAACTCTGGAAAAGCAGATCGACACCTTCACGCGCCACACCGAAACGCTGCTGGCGATGTTGCGGAAGGAAAGTCCGGAGAGCCGGATCGGCCTGATCCTCCCGATGCCTCCGGCGGCGAGCCAGGATGCCTTCGGGGCGAACTACGGCAGCGGGCAGACGCGCTGGCAATACCGCCGCAACCGCCACCGCCTTGTCGAGCGGATCGTGGAGACCTTTTCCGGCAGGGAGGACGATCGGATCCATCTCGTGCCGGCCCACTTGAATCTGGATCCGGTGCATGGCTTCCCAAAGATGACGTTTCCGGCACATGCCCGGACCGAGACGACGGTGGTGCGCCACAGCAACGGCGTCCACCCCTCGGCGGAGGGTTACCGCCAGATCGGCGACGCGGTTTATGCGTGGCTGCGGAGCTTTTGAAGGCGGAGGAGGGGGGCTCGCCGACCACCCGAAAGCCGGCTTCCTGTCGAGAATATTCCCCCCGGGGCGGAATTCCGGGTTGCCATCGGGCGGCTTTGAACCACTATACCCGCTCGCAAAAAATCGGTTCAATCCCCAAAATCAGGCAGATGACAGACCTCTCCAAATACAGAAATATCGGCATTTTCGCTCACGTCGATGCCGGCAAAACCACGACCACGGAGCGTATCCTCAAGCTCACCGGCAAGATCCACAAGCTCGGCGAAGTGCACGACGGCGAGTCGACGATGGACTTCATGGAGCAGGAAGCCGAGCGCGGCATCACGATCCAGTCGGCCGCCACGACCTGTTTCTGGGACGGTCACCGTTTCAACGTCATCGACACCCCCGGTCACGTCGACTTCACCATCGAGGTGTATCGCTCGCTGAAGGTGCTCGACGGCGGCATCGGCGTTTTCTGCGGATCCGGCGGCGTCGAGCCCCAGTCGGAGACGAACTGGCGCTACGCGAACGATTCCAAGGTCGCCCGTATCATCTGGGTGAACAAACTGGACCGGATCGGCGCCGACTACTACCGCGTCATCGAGCAGATCAAGAACATCCTCGGCGCCAAGCCCCTCGTCATGGTCCTGCCGATCGGCATCGAAGACCAGTTTGTCGGTGTCGTCGACCTGCTCACCCGCAAAGCCTGGGTCTGGGATGACTCCGGCCAGCCCGAGAATTACAAGATCGAGGAAGTCCCCGCCGACATGAAGGACAAAGTCGAGCAGTACCGCGCCGAGCTCATCGAGACCGCCGTGGAAATGGACGACGCCGTCATGGAGGCCTACCTCGACGGCAACGAGCCCGACATCGACACCCTCAAGAAGTGCATCCGCCGCGGCACGATCGATCTCAAGTTCTTCCCCACCTTCTGCGGCTCCGCCTTCAAGAACAAGGGCATTCAGAACGTCCTCAACGCCGTCGTGGATTTCCTCCCGAACCCCACCGAGGTGAAGCCCCAGCCCGAGGTCGACCTCGAGGGCAACGAGACCGGCAAATTCGCCATCGTCACTCCCGACGCCCCCCTTCGTGCCCTCGCCTTCAAGATCATGGATGACCAGTACGGCGCCCTCACCTTCACCCGGATCTACTCCGGCAAGATCAGCAAGGGCGACACCATCCTCAACTCCTTCACCGGCAAGACCGAGCGCATCGGCCGCCTCGTCGAGATGCACGCGAACTCCCGCCAGGAGCTCGACGGTGCCTCCGCCGGCGACATCGTCGCCCTTGTCGGCCTCAAGAACGTGCAGACCGGCCACACCCTCTGTGACCAGAAGGACCCCGCCACCCTTGAGCCCATGGTCTTCCCGGATCCGGTTATCTCCATCGCCATTTCTCCGAAGGACAAGTCAGGGTCCGAGAAACTCGGCGAAGCCATCGCCAAGATGGTGCGCGAAGATCCCTCCTTCCACGTCGAGACCGATCAGGAGACCGGCGAAACCATTCTCAAGGGCATGGGCGAACTCCACCTCGACATCAAGGTGGACATCCTCAAGCGCACCCACAAGGTGGAGGTCGAAGTCGGTGCCCCGCAGGTAGCCTACCGCGAGACGATCACCAGGCCGGTCAGCGATTCCTACACCCACAAGAAGCAATCCGGAGGTTCCGGCCAGTACGGCAAGATCGAATACACCATCGAGCCCGGCGAACCCGGCACCGGTTTCGTCTTTGAGTCGAAGGTCGTCGGCGGCAACGTGCCGAAGGAATTCTGGCCCGCCATCGAAAAGGGTTTCCGCCTCTCCAAAGACAAGGGAACTCTCGCCGGTTACCCTCTGCTCGACTTCAAGGTGACGCTGGTCGACGGTGGTTTCCACGCGGTCGATTCCTCCGCCATCGCCTTCGAAGTGGCGGCCAAGGCCGGCTACCGCCAGACCATTCCCAAGTGCGCCCCGCAGATCCTCGAGCCCATCATGAAGATCGACGTCTTCTCTCCCGACGCCAACGTCGGTGACGTCATCGGCGACCTCAACCGCCGCCGCGGCATGATCAAATCGCAGGACAGCGGCCCGACCGGCGTCCGCGTCAAGGCCGACGCCCCCCTCAGCGAAATGTTCGGCTACATCGGCGACCTCCGCACGATGACCTCCGGCCGCGGTCAGTTCTCGATGGAGTTCTCGCACTACGCGCCCTGTCCGCGGAACATCTCCGACGAGATCATCGCCAAGGCCGCCGCTGCCAAGGCGGCCGCAGACGCGGCCCGTTGATCGGACGTTTCGAACCTCTTCGGAAAAGGCCGGGCGGGAGCCCGGCCTTTTTTCGTGCCTGATCGTAGGATCTTCCAATGTCGACCCATCCCGTCACCTGCCCGACCTGCTTCGAGGAATTCGAAGTGCCGCTCCCCTCGCCCGATGAAACACCCTGCGAGGTCGATTACGACTGCGAAGTCTGCTGCCGCCCCATGCTGATCGCCTTCGACTCCGACGAGGACGGCGAAGTCTCCGCCTGGGCCCGGGGATTGGGGGAGTGATCGCGACCGCACGCGGAGCACGGTCCGCGGAAAACCGCAGCCCGGGCAAGGGACCTCGTCGCAAAACCGAGGCCGGGCTCCCGAGGCGGGAGGACGACACCTTTACTCCTTCGGTGCTTCGGGCGTTGCCGGTGGCGCCGCTTCCTCCGTCGCCGGGGCGGCCATTGAGACGGGATCCTCGCGATCCGCGGCAATGCGGAAACCGGTCCAGTAATTCCGCTCTCCGGGAGTCTCGGCGGCGCGGCGGGCGGTGAGCTCGAATCCGGCGGT
>JALRFZ010000542.1 GCA_023253615.1 Verrucomicrobiales bacterium
CTCGATTTTCAACGGCAAGGACCTCGCCGGATGGCACGGGAACAATCCCCATACCACGGTAAAAGCCAAGACTCCGGAGGAACGCGAAAAATCCCTCGCCGATCAGCAGGTGGAGTTTACCAAGCATTGGACTGTCGAAAACGGCGAGCTCGTGAACGACGGTCACGGTCCCTACGCCACGACCGACAAGGATTACGGCGACATCGAGTTCCTCGTCGAATACAAGACCGTGCCCACCGCGGACAGCGGCATCTACCTCCGCGGCACGCCCCAGGTGCAGATCTGGGATGTCGCCCACGAGCCCTCGATCAAACATGGGGCGGACAAGGGATCCGGAGGACTATGGAACAACAGCCCCGGCACCGCGGGCAAGGATCCGCTGGTGAAGGCCGACAAAGCGCTCGGCGAGTGGAACGCCTTCAAGATCCGCCAACTCGGTGCCCGCACCTGGGTTTGGCTGAACGATCAGATGGTCGTGGAGAATGCGATCATGGAAAACTTCTGGGACCGTGCCAAGCCTCTCCCGGCCAAAGGACCGATCCACCTGCAGACCCACGGTGGTGAAATCCGCTGGCGCAATCTTTCCGTCACCGAGATTCCCGGTGCCGAGGCGAACGTGATCCTGCGGGGAGACGACGCGGCCGCCGGATTCACCGCACTTTTCAACGGCAAGGACCTTAGCGGCTGGGCCGGCGCGATCGACAACTACGAAGTCGTCGATGGTGCGATCCAGTGCAAGGCCGGCAAGGGCGGAGTCCTGCGTACCACGGAGGAATACGCGGATTTCGTCGTGCGGCTCGAGTTCAAGGTTCCTCCCGGCGGCAACAATGGTCTCGCGATCCGCTATCCCGGCGAGGGCGATCCCGCCTACACGGGCATGACCGAACTCCAGGTGCTCGACAACGAGGCGGAGAAATACGCGAAACTCGATCCCCGCCAGTTCCATGGCGGCGCGTATGGCATGGCCGCCGCGCATCGCGGCTACCAGCGCCCCGTCGGCGAGTGGAACTACCAGGAGGTGACGGTGAAAGGCTCGACGATCAAGGTGGAGTTGAACGGCTCCGTCATTCTCGACACCGACCTTTCCAAGGTGACGGAATTCATGGCCGACAAGGCGCATCCCGGCAAAGACCTTGCGAAGGGATACTTCGGTTTTGCCGGTCACGGTGATGCGGTCGCCTTCCGCAACATCGCGATCAAGAAACTGTGAGGGGATGTCCCGGACCCGCGCCGGCAAATAGGGTTGACCCGCTCCGCGCGAAACGACTACCCTCCTGAACCGCTCCGGGAATCACCCATCCCGGGCCGGGAGGAGAGATGATCGCATTTTGGAAACAGTCCGTCCCGGTCTCCCGACGATGGATCGTGTTCGTCCCGTTGGTCGCGGCCGCCACCATGGCATCCGCCCCTGCGGCAGAAGGGATCGTCTCGACCCCGCTCGCTCCCGGAGTCACCGGTGACGCGGGTGGGCCGCTCTTCCGGCTGATGCCTCCGGAGGAGACGGGCATCGATCATGTCATCCCCGTGATCCTCACGCATCCGCTGCGCCGCTACTATTATTCGAGCATGGCCTGCGGGGGAGTGGCCGTCGGCGATGTCGATCTCGATGGACGGCCGGATGTTTTCGCCACCAGCGGAGTGGGGGAAAACGCGCTCTATCTGCAAAAAGAACCGATGCGTTTTGAAAACGTGGCCGGATCGCTCGGGCTCACCGGCGGCGATCGATGGGGCGTCCACGCGGTCTTGTTCGACATCGACAATGATGGCGATCTCGATCTTTACGTCTGCAACACCGACACGCCCAACGAGCTCTACCTGAACCGGCTCATCGACGGTGGCGTGCGGCACGAAGAGCTGCGCTTCGAGGAGGTCGCCGCGGCGCGCGGGCTGGATGTCATCGATGGATCGGTCGTCGCCGCCGTCGCGGACTACGATCGCGACGGTCACCTCGATCTTTATCTGATGACCCACCAGGTCTATCGCGAGGGAGGGCGGCCGGACGAGCCGATCCCGCTTGTCAAAGAGAACGGACAACTCCAGGTGTCCGAAGAATGGCGCCGCTGGTACCGGATCGAGTCTGGCAAGAAAGGCAAGCAGGGCGAATTCCTCTACACCGAGGCGCCGAGACCCGACCGGCTCTTCCGGAACCGCGGCGACGGGCACTTTGTCGAGACCACGGTGGAGGCGGGGATCACCCCGGAGCCGCATTGGGGGAACTCCGCGACGTGGTGGGACTACAACAACGACGGGTGGCCCGATCTCTATGTGGGAAATGATTTCAAGAGCCCCGATCTCTTCTACCGGAACAACGGCGACGGCACCTTCACCGAAGTCTCGCAGGGGATGTTCCGGCACACGACGTGGAATTCGATGGGTGCCGCCCAGGCTGATTTCGACAACCGCGGCCTCTTCGATTTCATCATCGCCGACATGTTGCCGCGGAACCATTACATGCAGAAAGCATCGATGGGGTCGCTGGCGCGACGGCGGCGCGAGTTGTCGAACATCGAGGGCGTCAACCAGATCATGCGCAACACCTTCCACATCCACACCGGCACGGAGCGTTTCCTCGAGGGCGCGTGGATGGCGGGGCTGGCCCACACCGACTGGACCTGGGCGATCCGGGCCGGCGATCTCGATGCCGACGGCTACGTGGATCTCTTTTTCACCAACGGGGTGCCGGGCCAGTTCAATCACCTCGATCTGCCGCAGATCGACCACGCCGATCTCATCGGGAAACATCACTTCGATCATTTCACCGGCACTCCGAAGCGCCGCGAGCAGAACTTCGCCTTCCGCAACCGCGGCGGTTTCCGGTTCGACGACGTCTCGCAGGCCTGGGGGCTCGCGCATGTCGGGATGTCTTACGGAGCCTCCTTCGGTGACCTCGATGGCGACGGCAGGCTCGACCTGCTCGTCAGCAATCTCGATGATCCCCTGAGCGTCTACCGGAACGTGGGTGCGACGGGCAACCGTGCCGTCGTGAAGCTCGAGGGAACGCGTGGCAACCGTCACGGCATTGGTGCGCTTGTCAGGATCGAGACGCCCGACGGAGTGGTGCGGAGCCGCCAGTTCTTTCCCTATGGCGGATATCTCGATGCCGACGAGCCCATCGTCCATTTCGGATTGGGCGAAGCGGAGTCGATCGCCCGCCTGCACATTACCTGGCCGGGCGGGGCGGAGCAGGAGTTCCGCGATCTGCCCGTCAACCACCGCCACACCGTCCGCGAGCCGGCATCGGAAACGCCGGTGGCATTGCCACCCGCAATCTCTTCCCTCGGGTCCGCGGAGACGCGTTTCTTGCGTTCCCCCGCGCTCGACGCGTACCCGCATGAGGAGATCGAATACGATGATTTCGCGCGGCAGCCGCTGATGACCTTCAAACTCTCGCAGCTCGGCCCCGGGCAGGCCTGGGGGGACATCGACGGCGACGGTGTCGCCGATCTCTTTATCGGCGGAGCCGCCGGGCAGCCCGGCCGTCTCTTTCTCAACCGCACCGAGCCGGGTGCCGGACCGGACGAAATCCGGCTCGAGCCCGTGCCTTCGCCCCTGCTCGAGGAGGACTCTTTCCACGAAGACATGGGCGCGATCTTCCTCGATGCCGATCTCGACGGTCGTCTCGATCTCTACGTCGCCAGCGGCGGCGTGGAATGCGAGCCGGGGGAGGATCTCCTGCGCGACCGCCTCTATCTGAATCGGGGGAAAGAGGGTTTTGTCAGGGCGCCCGAGGGCATGTTGCCCGATCTCCGGGAGAGTGCGGGCGTGGTCGCCGCGGGGCATCTCGACCGCGATGGTCTGCCCGAGATCTTTGTCGGATCGCGCTCCATCCCCGGCGACTATCCGGCGACGCCGCGCAGCGTGCTGCTCCGCCGCGACGGGGATCGTTTCGTCGACGGCGCGGCGGAGCTTGCGCCGGGATTGGAGAAAGCCGGTCTCGTCACCGGTGCCGTATGGGCCGACTTCGATGGGGACGGGTGGCAGGATCTGCTCGTGGCGACCGACTGGGGGCCGGTGCGTTTCTTCCGCAATCACAAGGGACGTCTCGCCGAGGAAACCGCGGCAGCCGGTCTGATCGGCGAGGGGCTTTCCTCGAACACCTTCTGATGGCGGCGCTGCAACGAGCAGTCGCGTTCGCCGAGGTGAATCGCCTGGCCCTTGCCGTCGCCGAAAACCTGAATTTCGATATGGCGCGGCTTTTCGAGATATTTTTCGATATAGACCGTATCGTCGCCAAACGCGGCCTTGGCTTCCGTACGCGCGGTCGCAATGGCGACGCCGAGATCCTGCCGGTCGCGCGCGACTTTCATGCCGCGTCCGCCACCGCCGGAGGCGGCCTTCACGAGCACCGGAAAACCGATTTTATCCGCGACTTTCAGCGCTTCCTTCTCGCCGAGCACCGGCCCGTCCGAGCCCGGAACGCAGGGGATGCCGAGCTTCTTCGCGGTCGATTTGGCTTCAATCTTGTCGCCCATCAGCCGGATATGTTCGGATTTCGGGCCAATGAAGGTGATGTTGTGCTCTTCGAGGATCTCGGCGAAACGCGCGTTCTCCGAGAGAAA